>MDJN01000106.1 GCA_001995005.1 Candidatus Parepulonipiscium sp. PG-Nun2H_MBin03
AATTTTGATTTTTATCTCTAATAGTTGTATATCATCTAAATTAAATTTTCCGAACTGTTTTTTTATATAATCAGTGGCAAAATCTTGCCACAAAAGACCGAATGCAGAGTACGGAATACCATCTGGGCGTAATTTCTTATCATTACTATGATGGTCATACTCTCCTCCGCCTACGTCAGCAACTAAATCACACGTATTTAACACTTCATCATCTCTTGTTCTGATTACTTCAATTTCAGGAAAAATTCCCTTAATTAAAGCTACACAAAATACATCATCAGCATGAAAACTACCACTATGAACTGCCATTTTTTTCATTATCATTTCTCCTAAATTCTTTTAAATAATTTTTCTATATCTGCTTTCTTTAAGCTTATTAAAGTAGGTCTGCCGTGCGGGCAAGTATAAGGGTTTTCAAGCATTAATAACGCTTCTATCAACGCTTTACACTCTTGTTTATCTATAATATTATTTCCTTTTATGGCCGATTTACAAGCCATTTGAATAATTTTTTCTTCTTGTGATAAATAAATATTTTTCTGACTAAATTGCTGAAAAAAATCTGTTAATCCTTCTGTGGACATTGGTTTATCAAATAATACAGGAACTTCTCGTATAATAAGGCTATTTTCTCCGAAAACTTCGATTTGAAATCCCATTTTAACTAGAATATCAATATTTATATTCTCAACTTCTTCTGGAGTTAAATTAATAGTTATAGGTACTATAAGTTGCTGTTGGTGTATAGTATTATTTAAATAATCTTGTAAATATTTCTCGTATATTACCTTTTCATGAGCGGCATGTTGGTCCATCAATAATATTTTATTTAAATGTTTTACCAACCAATACGTACTAAATATCTGTCCTATTATAATATAATCTACTCCTTCTTGAGGTTTATTTTTTTGCAATTTATTATTATTTTCTGCATATACTTCGGGTGTATTTTCTGTATTTTTTTGTGTATTTTCTGCATTAATTTGTGTTAATAAAGATGGTGTTATTTCGCTGCTATAGTCATTTATAAGTTGATCTATTTTGTAATTTTCTACTTCTTTATGAGTAACAAAAAAAGAATTATCTGCTTCTTTTCTTGTAGTATTTTGATTATTAGATTGAGAATTATTGGTCCTGTCTATAAAGGAATTTGAAAATTCTGGGATTAGATTTGTATTTTTAAGTTTACTATTAACAGCATCATATACGTGATTATATACTAAATCTGGATCTTTAAATCTAATTTCTAGTTTAGTAGGATGGACATTTACGTCTATATCAGCAGGTGAAATATTAATATGCAGTATTGATACCGGGAATTTCCCTACCATTGTTAGAGTTTTATATGCCTCTTCAACAGCTTTGTTTAGCAAGTGACTAGTAATATACCTACTATTTATAAAAAATATTTGCAAATTTCTGTTAGGTCTATTTATAGCGGGCATACCTATTCTTCCTGCTATTGTGATATCATTTTGTTGATATTTTAGAGGTATAGTTTGATCGGTAATATTTTTGCCGTATAAATTAAAAATCACTTGTTTTAAATCAATATTACCATTAGTTTGAAAGGTTAGTTTATTGTTATTAAAATACTTAAATGAGATATTAGGATTAGCTAACGCTAATTTATATAAGTAGTTAGTAATTTTACTAGCTTCTCTTGCAGGGGATTTTAAAAATTCTTTTCTAGCAGGGACATTAAAAAATAAATTACGTATAATAAATGTCGTTCCACTAGGTGCTGCTATTTCTTCAGAAGTTTGTATCTTACTAGCCACTACTACCATTCTTTTCCCAGTAAGACTTAACGGTTCTTTTGTTATAATTTCAACTTCTGATACAGCAGCAATACTAGCTAGTGCCTCACCTCTAAATCCTAGCGAATTAATGCTTAATAGATCATGTGCTACTTGTATTTTGCTTGTTGAGTGTCTTAGAAAAGCCAACTCCACATCATCTTTTTTGATACCATTACCGTTATCTGTAACTCTAATTAAACTAATGCCGCCCTTTTGTATCTCAATAATTATGCTACTAGCCATTGCATCTATGCTGTTTTCTACCAATTCTTTTACAACAGCGGCAGGGTTTTCAACCACTTCACCTGCTGCTATTTGATTTATCGTATGTGTATCTAGTATTCGTATCATAGGTCATCTTCCTTTAATTGTTAGCTAAATTTTGTAAAGTATATATCATGTCTATTGCTATTGCCGGAGTGATATTCATAACATCTATATTTTGTATAGTAGTTTTTAACTTATCTGCTTTTTCATCAGTATTATTTGATGTTACTGCTTCAGTATTATTTGGTTTTACTGCTATAGTATTTTGTTGTCTAATTATTTCGTAGGCTCTATTTAATACATCTTGGGGGAGCCCGGCAAGCTTTGCCACTTGTACCCCATAACTTTTATTAACTCGTCCTTTAATAATTTTGTGCAAAAATATTATATCTTCTCCTAATTCTTTTATAGATACACAATAATTCTTTATATTAGAATATTCGCTAACTATATCTGTTAATTCATGATAATGAGTAGAAAATAAAGTTTTTGCACCAATAGAATGAGTTATATATTCAATTATAGATTGTGCAATACTTAGCCCATCAAGAGTACTGGTACCTCTTCCTATTTCATCTAGAATGAGCAAACTATTTTTTGTAGCATTATTTAGTATATTAGCGACTTCCATCATCTCAACCATAAAAGTACTTTTGCCAGAAGCTAAATCATCAGCAGCTCCAACTCGTGTAAATATTCTGTCCACAATTCCTATACTAGCACTTGTAGCAGGTACAAAAGAGCCTATTTGTGCCATAAGAACTATTAGTGCTACTTGTCTCATATAGGTTGATTTCCCAGCCATATTAGGCCCTGTAATCAATAATATTTGTTCGCTAGTTTGATTTAGTGCAGTATCATTTGATATAAACGAATGCTTTAATATATTTTCAATTACAGGATGCCTGCCATCTTTTATATCAATTATGCCATCAGTTGTTAAAGTAGGTTTTACATAGTCCTGTTTTATGGCTACATCGGCAAATGAGGTATATATATCAAGTTTAGATATATTTTTAGACACATCTAATATTCTAGAAATATGTTTTTTGATAGTATCTTTTATTTCAGTAAATATTTCATTTTCTAGTGCTATAAGTTTTTCGTCAGCACCTAAGATATCCTCTTCGATATCTTTTAGCTCTTGTATAATATATCTCTCGCAATTTGACAAAGTTTGTTTTCTAATATAAGAATCTGGTACTAAGTTAATATTAGATTTTGTAACCTCTAAAAAATATCCAAAAACCCGATTATATTTTATCTTTAAATTCTTTATACCAGTGGCCTCTCGTTCTCTTACTTCAATATTAACAAGCCAAGAGGAACCTTGTTCTTTTATAGCTTTTAGTTTATCAATTTCTTCATTGTATCCTTGTTTTATTATGCCTACTTCTTCATCAATAGAAGAATCTATTAATTGATATATATCTTCTAAAGTATCAAGGTCATTATATATTTTCTTTAATTCTGTGCATTTGACTTCTATTAGAAGATGTTTTATCTGAGGTAAAATCCTAATAGAATTTTTTAGTGTCAGCAAATGTTTTGGGACACAACCACCATAGGCTATTTTAGCAACCATTTTTTCGATATCATAAATCATTTTCAGTGCATCTTTTAATTCTGTCATAAGATATACATTATCTACTAATTCTGAAGTAGCATCCAATCTCTTTGTAATTTTATTTTTACTAATAAGCGGATTTAATAAAATATCTTTTAAATATCTACTGCCCATTGGTGTTTCAGTGCTATCTAAGACTGCTAATAAAGACCCTTTCTTAGTTTTTTCTCGCAATGTTTGCGTAAGTTCTAAGTTTGTCCTAGTAGAATGGTCTAGTATCATAGTCGAATTAATATTATAATTACTTATTTTATTTAAGTGTTCTAAGGCAACTTTTTGTGTATCTTGTAAATAATAAAATAACGATGCACAAGAAATTATTTGAGTACTATCCGTAAGTCCTATGCCTTCAAGAGATAATATATTGAAATGTTCGATTAATTTCACATTAGATAGATCATAGTCTAAAATATATTCTGGTATCAACTCAATTAAACAATTTAACTGATTTTTTAAAAATCTATCAATCTCTGAACCTATGAGTGACGAATTTATTAGACATTCAACAGGATTATACTTTGATATTTCATCGGTAACCCTTTGTACTCCCCCTTCTATCAACGTAGTTTTCCAAGTACAAGATGCAATATCACAAATGCTAATACCATATTTATTTTTTAGATGCACAATACTTAGTATATAATTATTAGTATCATCAATTATTGTACCTGGGGTAACGACACGTATTACGTCTCTTTTTACAATATTATTAGTAGAAGCTGATTCTACCTGCTCACAAAGGGCTACTTTGTGTCCGTTTTGTACTAATTTTTTAATATAATTTTCGGCCGAATGATGAGGAACTCCGCACATAGGCGCTTTTTGCTTATTTCCACAATCTCGTTGTGTTAAAGTAATTTCTAAAACTTTACTGGCTAATATGGCATCTTCATAAAACATCTCATAAAAATCCCCTAGTCTAAAAAATAATATACAATTTTGGTATTTTTCCTTAATTTCAAAATATTGTTTCATCATTGGAGTCATAATATGTTTCCTCTCTATATTAATATAACTGTCCTGTTAAATAATGTGTTTTAGCATCTATAATTGTTACATCAACAAATTGTCCTATAAGATTTTCAGGTGCTTTAACATGTACTAAAATACCTGAATCTGTTCTACCACTTAATACTTGTTTATCATTTTTACTAACTTCTTCTAATAATATTTTATATAATTTACCGATTTGTTTATGCATAAATTCGGCTGATATATCATCTAAAGTTTCAACTAGTGTATTAAAACGCTTTTTTATAGTATCCTCGTCAACTTGATTTTTCATAGTAGCCGCCGGAGTACCAGTACGTTTTGAATATATAAAAGTAAACGCACTTAAATAGCCAACTTTTTTTACAACATCTAAAGTTTCATTAAAGTCTTCTGCAGTTTCTCCAGGAAATCCTACTATTATATCAGTAGTCAAAGTTATATCAGGGATAGCTCGCTTTATTTTATCTACTAAAGTTAGATAATCTTCTTTAGTATAAACTCTATTCATTTTGTTTAAAATATTGGTACTACCTGATTGCACTGGTAAGTGAATACTCTTACAAATCTTTTTAGAATTAGCAATAACTTCTATTAGTTCATCACTAAAATCCTTTGGGTGAGGGGTCATAAATCTTATTCGTTCAATACCATTAATGTTTTCAATTGATTTTAGTAAAGATGCAAATGAGTTACTATATGAATTAACATTTTGTCCTAGCAACATAATTTCCTTTACACCATCATTTGCAAGATTTTGAACTTGGTTTATGATATCTGTTATTTCTCTACTTCTTTCACGCCCACGTACATATGGAACTATGCAATAAGTGCAGAAATTATTACATCCATACATAATATTTACACAAGATTTAAAGTTATATTTTCTAATACTCGGTAAATCTTCCACTATTTCTTCATGAGTTTCCCATATATCAATAATTTTATCACCTGTTTCTATTCTAGTTTGCAAAAGTTCAGGCAATTTATAAATATTATATGTGCCAAATATTATGTCTACAAAATTATAACTCTTTTTTAAAGTGTTTAATACCACATCTTGTTGCATCATACACCCGCATAAAGCTACCATAAAATTTGGATTTTTACTTTTGCGTGACTTCAGATGTCCAAGCTTGCCAAATATTTTAAGTTCAGCATTTTCTCTTACACAGCAAGTATTATATATAATAAAATCAGCTGTTTTTTCGCTATCTGTTTTTTGGTAGCCAATATCTGTTAGTATACCTTCAATTTTTTCAGAATCATGTGCATTCATTTGGCAACCAAAGGTAGCTATAAAATATGTTAAACCTTCCTCTCTTATATAGTTTTCTAATTTATCTAGATTTTGCATTTGTATTTATCCTCCAAAACTACTTTTATTATAGTATCGCCATAAAAAAAAGACGCTATACAAAGCGCCTATATCAAGTATCATTAATCAACATAAAATACTATCCGCTGAATGTTTAAATTAAAAATTTTGTATAAAGCTAATTCTTCTCCTACTTCATAAGTATTGCTCTTTAATATTTTAATATGAGGTTGAAAAGGATTCATAGATTTTTGATTAATTACAACAGCAATATCTTTATTTGTTAGTTCAACTAAAGTATCTGGTTTATATATAGACACATTATCTCTAAAAATTCCTAAATAGTTAGGATCAAGAGAAGGAATTCTTTTAACAAAGTTTGCTTCTAAGGAACTACATTGTATTTCGCTCTCTTCTTGTAAACTATAATATAAATCTATTATGGACATAACTCTTACACCTTTAGGTATACTCTCACCTTTTAATCCTTCAATATATCCGCTTCCATCATATAATTCTTCATGATATAGTATAATTTGTAACACATCATCTGGTAAGTTATAGTTACTTTTTAAATATTCATAGCTTTTAAGTGGATGCTTCTTATTATTTTCACCACTTTTCCATTTTACATTAGGAGTTACTAGAGATACATCTCTAAGTAATGCCCCTAGACATATCGCAGCTGTTTGACGCTTGTTAAAATTTAGTTTTAATGCAAATAAAGTACTCATCATAGCCATATAGATAATTTTTTCTTCCATATTATAATCACCTAACTTCCTAGGTTCATATATTAATTCTAAATCATCTTTTCTAGGCGTAAAATAGTCTATAATTTCATTAACAATATGGATTGCATTCATTAATAATTCATTAGTAGCTATTCCAAGAGCTGTCATATGAGCTATTTGCTTTAGAGCCATTATATTTCTTATAATTGTTACAGATTCTATAGTACTATGATGGCCCTCATCGTAACAATACTCATCTAAAACATATACTATAGAAATATTTTCTTCTTTTAATTTCGTAATATCTGATTTTGTAACTTTGTGTTCTTTAGGCAATAAAATAGCCGCATCTTTATTAAATATATCTGCTGCTATTTTACTACGTTCTCTTAATCTATTTGTAGGTACACACCTCATGTTTAATCACTCCTTACTTTCTACGCTTTTGTTTGTGGCTAAATAAAATTTCTCGTTGTAGTAATAATATATTTTGTAGTAATTGTTCTTGTAGATTAAATTCAACGTCTATAAACGCTATACGATATATATATTTACCAGTAGAACATTTCTCATAAAATGATAATATTTTCCCCCTAATATTATATTCTATGTCCTGAATGATAAATTTCGTACTTACAATAATTTCAGGAGTGAAAAATTCACTAGTAATAATTTTTAATCCACCAGCACTTATATCTAACGTTTCTACAGTAATTATATCTGGATTAGGAATTATTTGACCTGCATCGTCATATTGCGTATCATATACTATATCGGGATTAATATTTATTATTATTGGCAAAGTAGTTTCTAATCTAAAATAATTGCGTTGTCGTTTAAGGTGAAGAGGAGCTACAATTTGTACTACATAAAATAAAGAATTACCTTTTTGAAGTTTTTTAACAAATATAGCCTTAGCTAAATATAAAGAAGTACTTGTATTAAAATTTAGCATGTATTCATTATGTAACCTAAAAAATTGTAAAGTACTTAGGCTTTCTACTATTAGTTGCATTCCTTGCCAAGCAGTTAATTTTACAATAACCGACTCCCCTTCAATCGGTATTTCAAGACTAAAGTTTAAATCTGATAGTATAGTTGTTTTATGTTCATCAATGCTAGTTGCTATTTCTTTTTGTTGTTCTTGTTTAGCTTTTAGTTCAAGTTCTTTTTTTCGCAGTAATATCTCTTTTACTTCTGATAATCTGTTTTTTGTTCGTTCCATTTACGCTCCCCCCTTAATACATTAGCGCTGCCGTTTTTTTGAACCAAATTCTTCTATATTTTTCTCCAGAGCTTTAAAAGTAGCTACATCTACATCCTTAAATGCTACTCTATAAATATATTGACTAGTATCTATAACGTCAAAATTTTCAAGCACAGTACCTTTTAATGTTAGTTGTGCATTATTAAACATAAAGTTTACAAAAACATTAACTGGAGGCTCAATTTTTGATAAAGAAGTAAACTTTAATCCGCCTGCACTTATATCAATAGTCACTCCCTTAATTGGTTCAGATTTACCTTTTTGAGCTTTATCTTGTATTATAGCTAATACGACAGGTACAGAAGCTTTTTGTCTAAAATAGTTGCGTTCTCGCTTTTGATGCAAAGGTGAGATTATCTTTGCTTGACAAACTATAACATCTTGTTTAGGAATTGTATTAATTAGTTCTATATTTGTTAAAAATGTAGAATTACTAGTTAAAAAATTTACAGAATACGGTTTAGACGTATCTAATATAATATTATTTTTTCGTAATTCAAACGTTAAACTTGTTTCTTGCCAACCTACTAATTTAACCCCATATACCGTAGTTTGGTAGACTAGTTTAACTCTTAAAGTTGAATCTGATAAAATTACTGATTGAAAGTTATATATACTTCTTTCTATATCTAAAGTTGAATATTCTCTCATAGTATCTACCTCCTAAAAATCCCTAATTAATATAATTATCTATAACTATTTTATAATATATCAGTAAAAAATTCAAGTCTTAAATAAACATTTTTATATACACTATATTTTTATAACAGATTTATTCTTAAGTAATTGAATAGTAGTCATTACTCCAATTTTTGCATGGTATTGTGTTAACCCACCTTGAAAAAATACTGTATATGGTGGCTTCATTGGGGCATCCGCACTAAGTTCTATTGATGAACCTTGTACAAACGCACCTGCTGCCATAATAACTTTTGAGTCATACCCAGGCATATCCCATGGTGTTGGTACAACAAAACTATCTACAGGTGCCGCTTTTTGTATACCGGTGCAAAATGTTATTACATTCTCTGAATTATCTAAATTAATAGCTTGAATAATATCAAATCTATCTTCAGTAGCTTCCGGCATAACTTCAAATCCTAGTTTTTCAAAGGCAGCAGCAGCAAATATTGCTCCTTTTATAGCATTAGCAACAACTTCAGGAGCTAAAAATAGGCCTTGTAATATATTTTGGTTAAGCCCTAGTGTTGCACCGATTTCTTTGCCAAGTCCGGGAGCTGTAAGTCTTGATGCTGCATTCTCAACATATTTTTCTTTGCCAACAATATATCCGCCTGTAGCAGCAAGTCCTCCGCCTGGATTTTTTATAAGAGAACCTACAACTAAATCAGCACCAACTTCGGTTGGTTCATGCATTTGTACAAATTCGCCATAACAGTTATCCACTAGACATATAATATTTTTATTGATATCTTTCACAAATTTTATAATGTCACCTATATTTTCTACAGATAAAGTAGGTCTATAACTATATCCTTTAGAACGTTGTATAATAACCATTTTAGTATTAGAAGTAATAGTCTCTTTTATTTTATTATAATCTATGTCATAATTTTCTAATAAATCTACTTGTTTATATTTTATACCAAATTCAGCAAGTGAACCAGATGCTTTAGTTATGCCTATGACTGAATCTAACGTATCATATGGTTTACCTACTACAGATATGAATTCATCATTTGGTCTTAAGTTTCCAAAAAAAGCTACAGTTAATGCATGGGTACCTGACATTAACTGTGGTCTAACTAATGCAGATTCAGTTTTAAATACATCTGCATAAATATTCTCGATTACATCTCGACCTAAATCATTATAACCATATCCTGTTGTAGCTGCAAAATGAATATCACTTAGCTTATTCTTTTGCATAGCATGCAGTACTTTAGCTCCATTAATATGAGATGTCTCATCTATTTTTTTATATCTTTCTTCTAAGGTAGCAAGTATTGTATTACAAAATTGTTCTACCTCTTTATCTATTCCTAATTGTTTATACATCTTTTCTCCATTTATAATTATATTAATACTGGGGCATACATTTTTTTATATTCTGCTATATCTTCAGAACTATAGAAGTGAGTTACATAAGGTTCGTTAAACTTCTCTTCAATATATTCTGGCGTAAGTTTTATTCCATTTTCAATTATTTTATACTTAAGTTGGAAATAACCTTTATAACATTCGTCAAGCGTAAATTCACCTTTTTCAATAGATTCTTCCCAAAATTTAGTATTAACAACAATGTCAGATAGATCTAGCCATTCGCATAAAGGAGTTATAATATGATTTGTTTTTTCATTCTGGTATATAAATATCTCTATATCTTTATGATTAATTATACTATATCCTCTTTGCTTATCGAAAGGAAAACTCATTATATCTAATACATTATTACAAAAGTTACTAATTACTGTATTCATAGATAAATTTGGGTTGTTTATAACATCTGAAAACAATTCAGGTATTGGGGTATTAGCTATTTTTGCTATATCAACATCTTTGGTTTCTTTTTTTGAGTCTAACCATTGTTTAGCCCAGTTATTAGCAAAAAAAGTTAGGTTAATATCTTTTACAACAGGTTGTTGGATACAAATTATAATCTTATTGCCAGAATATAGTTTAGTTAGAGTATCTGTATTATAACTAAAAATTATTGGCATATGTTGATTTAGTTGGTTACGCATAAATATAGTTGACACACTATACGCTATTGATATATTATAGTATGAAGCAAATTTAGTATAACTAATTTCTTTTTTGTCTAAAACATCTAACAAACTTAGCATATTTTTTACCAATTTAAATGAGATATACTTTTTTCTCAAAATTCCCCTAACCGCAATTTTAGCATTTTCCTTATCATGTTCTTCAGAAGTATCTATAAATACTATACTTTCGGTTTCCGATAAATCTTTTATCTGCTCATAGGATAAAACTTTTTTAGTGGTGAGTTGATTAGTATAATTTACAAACCCTTTTATTGTTATATCTAAATTTTGTAATAGCTTATATAATTCATCAGCTTTTTCACCTATCCCGATAATTATAATAGAATGATCAGTATAATTACTTAATGTATTGTTATAAGCAGTTTCTATAATCTCTTTATAGGAATTGATAGTTATATTCCCCCAAGCTTTTAATAATTTCTCAATATCACTCATACTTGTCTCCTTTTACTGAACAACTTAAATCACCCATACTTTACAGCAAGGGTGACTAGATCTATTTATTACCAACCACCTTTATCTACTAAGAATTGATGACAATCTTTAAATACTTTTTTAGTATAACTAGTAGTTATATTAATTATTTGAGCATTTATAGTTAATTCTTGTAGTTCAGTTCCACGGATAGTGTTCCAATAATATCGTGCCTTATCAAGCTTAGGATTATACCAAGGCTTTTCCTCTGTTGTATAATATACTATTTTAGGATTTGGATATGATAAATAAAGAGCCTCGTCTTCTATATCTTCTAGTGGAGGCATGCTCCATTCTTCATCTAAGAAATAAATACTTTCACTACACGCATCATTGATTACTTGTCTATCTATATACTCTGTTTTAGCAGTGCTTGCCATCTGTAATAAATTATGTGAATAATCTTTTTCTAAGTTAAATACTAATACTCCTAATTTAATACTATCTTCTCCATATTTAACTGCAGCTAACATATAATCTGCTAAATCTATTTTATATAGCTGTTCGATATCTTCTACTGCAATTGTTTGATAGTCTAAATATATAGCTCTAGAATAATTCGTAAATACATCAGGTATAGTTATTTTATAATACTCTACACAATTTTCTAATTTATCACTCATTATATGCCCTACATCATAAAACCTTAAATTACAATGCTCATATTTTTGTGTTAATCTACCTAACATATCTTTATTTTTTTCCAACATATTTTTATTCAATACTATAATATCATGATTTGCAGTAGAATTTTTTAATACTGATAATATCGTAGCACCAACTTGAATTA
>MDJN01000107.1 GCA_001995005.1 Candidatus Parepulonipiscium sp. PG-Nun2H_MBin03
ACAACTTTACGGAGAAAGTGAAGGTAAGGACTTAAAAGGAATTTATCCATCTTCTGCCAACTTCTCAACTGATTTACATTCTCTAGGTCAATATATTCAAGATGGTGGCCGATATCTATTTGAAACAGTTATTAATATAGATAAACCTAGATTAGATATTACTCTTAGTAAAGAAGATAACGATTTAGATGGATTAAATTATCTTGCCGGACAAACTATGGATTTTGTAAACAAAAAAGCCTGTGCAGGTACTTTAATTGCACATGTTGATGGTGGAGTTCCAAATATTCAAATTAATATAGAAGAGCTTAATGCAAGTAACTTAGGTGAGCTTATTTACTTCTTTGAGAAAGCTTGTGCTATTAGTGGATATTTATTAGGAGTAAACCCATTTGACCAGCCTGGGGTTGAAGAATATAAGAAAAATATGTTTGCCCTATTAGGAAAATCAGGATACGAAGATCTAAAAAATGAATTGTTAAATAAACTAAACTAGTACGTTAGCTATCACATTTACTCTAATGTGATAGCTTTTTATCAAAAATTAGGAGGTTAATATGTTAAATATTTTAATTATAAATGGAAGCCCTAAAGGAAAAAATAGTATTACTTTACAAACTACATTATATTTGCAAAAACGTTTTCCACAATATAATTTTAACATACTTAATGTAACAAGATTTCTAAATGATTCTAGTAAAGAAGCAATGTTAGAGGCTGACTTAATTATTTTTTCTTATCCTGTTTATACTTGTTTAGTACCTTATCAACTGCATAGATATATAGAACTTATTAAAGAGAGTAAAATAACTTTAACCAATAAATTTGCTACTCAAATAACTACGTCAAAACATTTTTATGACGTTACTGCACATAAGTTTATTGAACAAAATTGTTATGATTTGGGGTTAAAATATATTAAAGGACTTTCTGCTGATATGGAAGATTTACAAAAACCACATGGCAGAAGTGCAGCAGATGATTTCTTTGAAAAAGTAATCTTTAATATATCTCATGAAATTTATAGTAGGCAAAACATTTTATATACATCCATTAATAAAGTACCATATAAATCTACCCTGCCTAATAGACCCAAAAAAACGGATAAAGATATTGTATTAATAACAAATGTTAAAGAAGATGACACAAATCTAAAAAATATGATAAGAGACTTTAAAAATGGTTCTTTATACGATGTACGAGAAATTAATATACGAAATTTTCCTTTTCAAGGAGGATGCATAGGTTGTTTTAAATGTACTATAGATGGAACTTGTATATATAAAGATAATTTTAGCGACTTACTAAGTAAACAAATACACAATGCTGATGCTATTTTCTATGCCTTTACTATAGAAGACCATTACACTCATTCTAGCTTTAAATGTTTTGAAGATCGTCAGTTTGCTAATGGGCATAGAGTGTTGACCAAGGGGAAAATTACTGGATATATAATCAGTGGTGATTATCAAAATGAAACCAATATACAAACTATTGTACAGGCTCGTAGCGATATTGCAAAAATGTATCTTGCAGGCGTAGCCACTGATGAAGGTAATACAAAAAAAGATATAATTAATCTAATAAACTCCACAACTTATGCTTTAAAACATAACTTAAATTCATCTAAGAGCTTTTATAGTGTTGGCGGTTCTAAAATATTTAGAGACTTAGTATTTCAGACACAAGGATTTATGCAAGCAGACCATAAGTTTTATAAACAAACTGGTGAGTATGATTTTCCACATAAAAATATTTCTGTTATACTAGGTATGAAAGTTTTGGGTATGCTCATTAGCTCAGAACAGGCGAAAAAATATATGCCTGCACCACTATCTGAATATATGTTAATGCCGTATAAAAAAGTTATTGATAAAACTTGTCCAAAAAAATAAGTTTCTATTGCCTTTTTTGACAATTAATGGTAAAATATACTTATGTTACAAAAAATTTAAGGTTCTTCCTAAAATATCAAGTTACCATAAATTTTGTTTATAATACATTAATTGTCAAAAGGAGGTATCCCATATGGCTTATTACTACTTTATCTTATTTCTTATAAAAAACAAGTTTAGTTTTTTTCGGCTTCCTGTCCATACTAAAGCTCATATCTTACATAAGCATAAACTTTATCTATACGCTGGCAAATTATATTACTCAACCGAAGAGTACTCTCTTGCCCTGAAATGTTTTAAAAAATGTCAGTCCCATAAAAATGTATTTCATACCTATGTAAAACTTAATCAAATATCAGATGCACTTATAGTTGCGGAAAAATGCAAATATTATAAACTAGGTGCTAATCTTTGTATGGAAAATTCTAATTTTATAAAAGCTGCTTATTTTTATAGTTTTATAGACCCTGCCAAGGCATGCGAATTATATTTAAGATGTAACTGTCAATTTGAAGCTGGGCTTTGTTACCTAAGCTTAGGAGAATACGAGAATGCTTTTAATGAATTTTTAAAGTGTAATAATCCTATAAAACAAAGATATGGCTTATTATATCTAGAAGAGGTGGCTGTAGTTTTATACTTTAGACGACAATACGAACAAGCTTATAATATTTTTCTTAGCTTAAACTTATTTGAATCAGCCCTTATATGTGCATATGCCCTTAAGAAAGATGTGTTAATTGATAATAGCGAATATTTAGTTACTAATTCTCAAAATGTTGTACCTTTATATAATAATTTAACTCAGGCTACCTAAATCAGGTAGCTTTTTGTCACCTTGACAATAAATATACTTTATGCAAAAATAGAAGAAAACTTCATTCAGTGGGGGTTCGAACCCCCACTGAATGTTAGTTGCCTTAACCTGAAAAGATTACTTGCTCTTTATCTCACCGCCTAAGAGGCGGGAGTATTAGAGCAAGTTCTTTCAGATAAATCATTATTTGAGAGGAGGAATCAAGGATGAATGAAAATACATTCTATAAATTAGACTACTATAATTTAATTAGCCATTTGAAGACTTATGCTGTTACTCAGCTAGGTAAAAATTTATTAGATAAAATTACGCCTTCTCCATATATAAAAGTTGTTTCTAAACGTTTAGCAGAAACTGCCGAAGCAAAATATCTTTTATCCTCAGTTGGTGGAATACCTATTAATGGGGTTGGCAATATTGATTTTATCATTGAGCAGGTGGAAAAAGGCATCGTATTAGAGTGTGATGGTTTATTACAAGTATGTGAATTTTTACGAGGATGTAGAAAACTGAAAGAATTTATAAGTGCTAAGCAAGATTATATTCCTATTTTAAGTGGCTATAGTTTATCTATTACGCCTCTGACAAATATAGAAGAGGAAATTAGCCAATCTATATCAAAAGGACGGATAGATATATCAGCTAGTAAAGAACTAAAAAGGATTAGACGGCACATAGATATAGAACAAAGTAAAATAGAAGAAAAACTTGCAAAATTTATGCGTTCACATAAATCATATTTACAAGATTCTTTTTTTAGCAAACGTGGCGAACATTATACTATCCCTATAAAATCTTCTTATAAAAACCAAGTGGACGGCACTGTAATAGATGAATCCAGTAAAGGGTCAACAGTCTTTATAGAACCTAAAGTTATAAGTAAGCATACAGTGGCGTTATCTATTTTAAAAGCTGAAGAAGCAACTGAAGAGTATCGCATATTGGCTGAGCTCACAAATTATGTTTATAATAGTCTAGCCGAAATACAAGCAAATATTGAAGTAATTGGAACGTACGATTTAATATTTGCTAAAGGAAAATATGCTGTTGCCATAGATGGAACAAAACCTATAATTAATAACCATGGCTATACTAATATTATTTCTGGAAAACACCCGTTATTAACAGGTAATGTCGTTCCTTTCAGCTTAAGTATAGGCAAAAATTATAGAAACTTAGTTATTACGGGGCCTAATGCTGGTGGAAAAACTATTGTATTAAAAGCTGTAGGATTATTAACATTAGCAACTCAATTAGGATTATTTTTACCAGTTAAAATGGGTACTGAAATTTCTATATATGAGAAAATTTTTGTAGATATAGGAGATAATCAAAGTTTAGAAAATGCACTAAGTACATTCTCTTCTCATGTAAAAAATCTATCTTCTATAATAAAGCAGACCAACAAATCTACTCTACTATTATTTGATGAAATAGGTAGTGGTACAGAGCCTAATGAAGGGGCCGCTCTTGCTATTGCTATACTAGAAGAAGTATACAAAAAGGGTGCAATCACTATATCTTCTACGCATTATGGTGAAATTAAAAACTTTAGCCTAATGCATCCAGACTTTGAAAATGCTGCAATGAAATTTGATCCAAATACTTTAGAACCTTTATATCAGCTAGTTATAGGTACATCTGGAGAAAGCAATGCTCTTTTTATATCAAAAAAGATGGGGATATCTTCTCACATATTAGAACGAGCTGAAAAATATATTGCTACAAAACAGTATAATTTAGAACTTATTATGGAGTCGAAAATTAGAACAGAAGAGATAAAATCAGAAACTATTAATGTGTATTATACTAAAGGAGATAAAGTTTTATTAACTGAGCTTGATCAAGAAGCTATAATTTATAAACCACAAGATGATCTAGGTAATGTAGTTGTATTTATAGATGGGCAAATGCAAACAGTATATGAAAAACGAGTTAAATTATTAATACCAGCTACGGAATTATACCCTGATGAATATAACTTAGATAGCCTATTTATTGATTTTAAAACTCGCAAATTTGAAAAAGACATAGCACGGGGGTCTAAAAAAGCCTTAAAACAAGTTAATAAAGAAATTCGTCGACCTAAATCAAATTAA
>MDJN01000108.1 GCA_001995005.1 Candidatus Parepulonipiscium sp. PG-Nun2H_MBin03
TTAATCTGAAAAGATTACTTGCTCTTTATCTCACCGCCTAAGAGGCGGGAGTATCAGAGCAAGTTCTTTCAGATAAATTTCCTAAATGTTCCTTGTCAAGAGAAATATTAAGTTGTATAATACATTGTAAACTCACCCTTTATTTGGAGTATAAGACATTTTTACTCGGGGTAGTTCACTATATATTATTTCTATATTTAATGTTGGAGGCATTATATGTACATTACAACTATAGGTAGTTATACCAAAGATACAAATTTTTTTCAAGACCATAGTCCGTTTGACCTTATTCAGGAATATGGCAGTCCTCTTTATGTCTATAATGAGAATATTTTGCGTGAAAAACTGAAAAATATTAAAAATTTAGTGAAATATAAAAATTTTGTCCCTCATTATTCTATTAAGGCAAATACTAATATACATTTGCTAAAGATAGTTAAATCAGAAGGTCTGCATGCTGATACTATGAGTCCTGGCGAAATATTTATGGCACTTGAATCAGGTTTTTCTAGTGAAGAATTATTTTTTATTCCAAATAACGCTACAAAAGACGATTTTATGTATGCAATTGAGCACAACGTTCTAACTAGTGTTGATTCTTTATCTCAACTTGAACTTTACTCTAGTCTTAATCCAAATAGTAAAGTTGCCATTAGGTTTAATCCAGGTGTTGGTGCTGGACATCATGATAAGGTGGTTACAGCGGGTAAAAAGACTAAATTTGGTGTTAATCTCTCTGACTTTAATGAAGTTAGCAGAATACTTGAGCAGAATAATATGACCCTTGTAGGAATTAATCAACATATAGGCTCTTTATTTATGGATAGTGCCTCATTTATCGAGAGTACCACACAATTATTAGAATTTGCTAAGGAATTTGACAGTCTTGAATTTATTGATTTAGGTGGTGGATTTGGGATACCTTATCATAAACAAGGCGGCGAACTTCCTCTTGATTTTGACGACTTAGGACACAAATTAGATGAACTATTTAGTAAATTTTCTAAAGAATATGGGCGTGATATTCAGTTTCAAATTGAACCAGGACGTTACATTGCTTGTGAATGTGGAATCATCTTAGGCCAAGTTACAGGTATCAAACAAAATGCAGATACAACTTATATGGGTTGTGACATTGGTTTTAATGTACTTGCTAGACCAGTTATGTATGATTCACATCATGACATTGAATTTTACTCTGCAAATCCGCAAGCTGATACTACAAAACAACCTATTACAGTAGTTGGAAACATTTGTGAGAGTGGCGATATTATTGCTAAAGATAGGATGTTACCTGTACCTACGCCGAATGATTTGATTGGAATAATGGATGCTGGGGCATATGGTTTTACCATGTCTAGCTCATATAATCAACGTCCACGTTGTGCAGAGATTTTGATTAACTCCTCGTCTGATGTCTCTATTATTAGAAGACGAGAAACCTTTGAAGATTTAGTATCACTCATGAGATAACGGAGAAAAAATATGAAAAAATTACTAGAACTTGCAATTGATACACTAAAAACTACAGACTCTATTGTACTTGCAACAATAATTTATGCTACAGGCTCTACTCCTAGAGAAGCCGGAGCTATAATGTTAGTTTCAAAAGACGGCCCCATCGGTGGCACGGTTGGCGGTGGTACCGTTGAACATGAAAGCATTGAGTTGGCCAAAAAACTACTACATGATAATGCTTGTGGCTTTACTAAAAGATTTATACTAGATACTAAACAAGCTGGATCATTAGGCATGGTTTGTGGTGGAACAACAGATATTTTATTTACGCCTATCAATGATTCGGCTCCTTTAGAACACGCATTAAAACTTATACAAAACAACACCTCCATAGGTGCCTTAAAATTTAGTCTAACTGGTGATAATATTAGTTGCGATAATCAAGCTGATATTAACATTACAGCTAAGGATGCTGAATTTTTCTATCTATCTCTTAAAAATAATCGTCGTATTATATTATTTGGGGCAGGCCATGTTGGTACAGAAGTCGCTCATATGTTAGCTTATTTAGATATAAACTATGTTATATTTGATGATAGAGATGAATTTTTAAGTATAGAAAATTTCCCCACTGCTCAAAATAGACATGTGATTAACTTCTCTGAGCTTAATTCTCTAAACGATAAATTAGGTAATATATCTGATACAGATGGTTTTTGTATAATGACTCGTGGCCATGTTGGCGATTTAGATGTTGCTCGTTTTGCTCTTAATACTAAGGCTGGTTATATAGGGCTTATGGGAAGTGATACTAAGAAAAAATATGTATTTGACACATTACAAGGCGAAGGTTACTCAACAGATAGAATTAATTGTCCTATAGGACTTAGTATTGGTGCACAAACTCCAAAAGAAATTGCTATCTCTGTTGTATCTCAGATACTAAAATGGAAATATAACTTATTACACTAGAAAATAGGAGGCTTATTATATATGGATAAAACAGTAATTGTGCGTGGCGGTGGAGACTTAGCTAGTGGAACAATATATAAATTATGGCAAAATAATTATAAGGTACTTGTGCTTGAAATATCTGCCCCATCAGCTATTAGAAGGAAAGTTTCATTTTGTGAATGTATATACCAAGATTCAGTATGCGTAGAAAATGCTACTGCCGTAAAAGTTAATAATCTAGATGAGATTAAAAAAGCTTGGCAAAACAACCAAATTCCTGTTGCCATAGACCCTAAAGCCGAATGGATTAAAAGCTTAAAACCTGATATTGTTATAGACGCTGTTTTAGCAAAGAAGAATTTAGGTATGACCAAAGACCTAGCCCCTCTTACTATAGCATTGGGGCCTGGTTTCGAGGCTGGAAACGATGTAGACGTAGTTATAGAAACTATGCGTGGTGACACACTGGGCAAAATTATTACAAAAGGTTTTGCTATGGAAAACACTGGTATTCCTGGTGTAATTGCAGGATACTCTAAAGAACGTGTTATTCATTCGCCTTGTGCAGGCATCATAAATAATAAAGCTGCCATTGGAGATATTGTAAAAGCTGACCAAATTATAGCTGAAGTACAAGGCGATGTTACAATGCCTATTAAAGCTACTATAGACGGTAGGTTACGAGGACTTATTAGAAATAATTATTCTGTTAGTAAAGGTTTTAAAATAGCAGATATAGACCCTAGACTAGACGAAAACTGGGAACTTATTTCTGATAAAGCACAAACTATTGCAAATAGTGTATTAGAAGTAATTAAGGCTAATTAAATGCTGTATCAAAAATTAGGCATACAGCCTTCTGATGTTGTATCATTTATAGGTGGCGGCGGCAAAACTAGTAGCATTTTTAGAATTGCAGATGAACTTATAGAAACTCATCATACAGTAATTATTACTACTACTACCAAAATGGCACTGCCCACTATAGATGATAAATATCAATTAACTATACCTTTAACTTATTCTCATATACAAGAAAATTTAAATAAAAGCTACTATTCATTTGTGGCACATAAATATAATGATTATAAAATAACAGGAGTTAATGACAAGCTTCTAGGTCAGCTTACATCTATATGTGATGTAATGCTTATAGAAGCTGATGGAGCTTATAGGTTACCTCTTAAAATCCCAAATGATACTGAACCCGTAATTCCGTCATTTTGTAATAAGCTAGTCATATTACTGGGTATATCGGCAATTGGCCAAACTCTAGAACAGTCCTGCTTTAGATATACGCAACTGCAGCATAATTTTCCGTACAATAGCCATGATACTATAACTGCGTCTATCATGGCAGATATTGCAACTTCACATGATGGGTTATTGAAAAATACACAAGGGCTAACTCCTATATATATAATTAACCAAGTTGAAACTGCAACTCAACTACATGCTGCTAGAATTGTTGCTAATCTTATAAAAGCAAGGTGCAATTCAACAGTGCTGATTACTGCCGTACAAAATCGTTTACAAGATATTTTTATAATTTGAGGTGCAACATGAATAATATATTTTTAGAAGGCAAAACAAATGTTGGTAAAACTACATTAATACTAGATATATGCAAACAACTAAATTTAGATACTACAGGCTTTATTAGTGTTAAGGTTTGTGACGATGCTAGCGAAAGTGTTGGTTTTTTAATGCAACCTTATGAAAATTTTACAAATACCGTCATTAATATTAATGTTGCTAATAAAGAACTTATGTTTATGACAGGTTTAACTTTTAACCGTTCTATACATTTAGAGGTATTCCCCAGATTAATACCTTATTTTAAGGAGTTTGAAACTAAACAATGTTTCATAATGGATGAGATAGGTGGCATAGAATTATTATCAGTAGATTTTTATAATTTTATCTTAGAAGTTCTAAATAGTCCTATATTTTGTATTGGTACTTTAAAAAGTATAGATAACTTGCATAAAATGTATCATAAGTGCAATGCGCAATTATCTGCCCAATTAAATGAACAGGACGTTCTAGATTTTAGAGCAAAATTACTAAAAGCTTCTACTGTACTCACCTTAACAAAAGATAATAAAGAACAAGTTAAATCATCTATTATAGATATAGTTAAAAGGAGCACGTAAAAATGAAATTAATCTCTGTCCTATCTTTAATTATTCCTCTAACACTATCGGCCTGTACTTCTGCAGCATCGGATAGTATTACTTTAATTACAGTAACCGACCATACTGGAGCAGAAACTACATTAGATAAAATACCTGAACGAATTGTTAGTGGGTATTATATTACTACCTCAACTCTTATTGCACTTGGTTTATCTGATAATATAATCGGTGTTGGAAAAGGGATTATGGACGAAAAACTATGCACCTTGGCGGCACCGCATATATTGGATTTGCCTAATACTGGTTCTTTAAAAGAAGTTGATTTTGAGCAAATTATGGCTCTTGAGCCTGATTTAGTAATACTTTCTGTTAAGTTAAAAGACTCAGCACAAACTCTAAATGGCTTAGGTATCAAAACAATATGCGTGGATAATGAGACTCCTGAACTGTTAAATGAAATGATAGAAATTATAGGAATAGCAACCAATACACAAGATATTGCACATGACCTTATACAGCATTCTAACACTGCTCTTGAAAATTTGGCAACAACACTTGACGGTGTAACTAAACCTACAGTTTATCTTGCAGGAAACAGCGATTTATTATCTACAGCAGGCCCTTTAATGTATCAGCATAGCTTAATAGAAAATGCAGGTGCTATAAATGTAGCAAGTGGTATAACAGATAATTACTGGGCAAATATTTCATATGAACAATTATTATCATATGACCCTGAGTATATTATGATTACCCCAAACGCAACATATGATATTGAAGATGTCTTAAATAACGAGCATATACAAAGCTTACAATGCATTCAAGAACAAAAAGTTATTAAAATGCCCTTTACTATAGAAGCTTGGGACTCCCCTGTTCCTAGTGCTTATTTAGGCTCGCTATGGCTTAGTAGTATGTTACACTCTGACATATATTCTTACGAAGAATTTACATTAGAAGTTAACGAATTTTATCAAACATATTATGGTTTTGATACTACGGTATAACATATGACTAGTTTACGTATTAAGTATTTTTATTCTATTATTACAATCTTATTTATTATTAGTTTTATACTATCTATCTTTGTTGGTAAATATCCTCTAAGCATAGAAAAAATTTTAGCTGGTGATGCTATGCAGTTAAATGTCTTTTTTAATCTCAGACTGTCTCGCACATTAATGGCATTTTTAGCAGGTTTTACCCTTTCTTTAAGCGGTTATGTTTATCAAACGATTTTTAGAAATCCCATAGCCTCACCAGATATAATAGGGGTATCATCAGGTGCAAGCTTAGGGGTAGCAATTGGAATTGTATTTTTAAGCGGCAGTACCATTGCTGTTATATCTAGTGCATTTATTGGTGCCATGTCAGCAGTTATTTTTACTATAGCCGTTGCAAATATGACAAATAAAGAAAATATAACTTCTTTTGTAATTTCTGGTGTAGCTATTAATTCGTTAACTAGCTCGGCATTAATGTTAATTAAATATGTTGCAGACCCAGAAGGCGAGCTTGCACGCATTGAATATTTTACAATGGGTTCATTTGCTTCTGTAACTATGGATAAAATTTTTTATAGTTTGCCTATAGTAGTAATAATTTGTATTATTATCTTTAAGATGTTTAGGTTAATTACCCTACTCTCACTTGATTATGATGAAGCAAAAATGCTAGGTATCCCCGTTAAGCAAGCTCGTAATTCTATATTATTTTTATTAACTATAGCCATGGCTATTATAATTAGTATAACTGGTCGCATAAGTTTTATCGGACTTATTTCCCCTCATGTAGTTAGGTTAGTTAATAAAACATATTCTGTAACATCAATGTTTTTTTCTAGTTTATTAGGTGCTACTATATTGTTATTTTCAGATTGTTTAGCGAGAAGCTTAGGCGAATCTGAAATACCAATAAGTGTATTAACTTCATTTATAGGGGCACCACTACTCATTTTTCTGGTAATACGAGGAGATAGAAAATGTTAGAGGTAGAAAATCTATATGTAGCATATGGCAAAAAAACTATTATTAACAATGTAAGCTTTAGTGTTAAACCAGGCACTCTATGTGGATTGCTGGGTGCCAATGCAACTGGTAAGACCACTTTATTAAAAACTATCTGCAATCTTTTACCCTATGAGGGTACTTGCAAATTAGCAAATGCAGACCTTAAAAGTCTTAAGCAGCGAGAACTTTCACAACTTATAAGCTATATTCCCCAAAGATGTGGCGTAAATATTTCTCTAAGTGTACTAGATGTTATGCTAATGGGATTTTCTCCAATGTTTTCTATCTTCGATACACCCAATAAAACTCATAGACAATTAGCTCTTAAATCACTAGAGATATTTCAACTTTCTCACAAAGCACATGATAATTTTTTAACTCTAAGCGAAGGGCAAAAACAATTAGTAATACTATCTCGTGCCTTAATGCAAGAAACATCTCTTATGATATTTGACGAACCTGATTCAGCACTGGATTTTCAAAATAAGCATATTATAATGAATAATATACAAAATAATATTACAGCAGAAAAAATAGCACTGCTAACAGTGCATGATGCAAATATCGCACTAAAATACTGTAATCGCATAATATTATTGGGTAACTCTAAGATAGTAGCAGATTTAGACTTATCCTCTGCAACATCTGGCGATATAAAAAAAGGCTTTTCAAATATATATACTGACATTGACGTAATTGAATATAACGGAGCATGTTATATAATTAAAACTTGAGAGGAGAGCTGACATGAAAGTAAGCTTGATTTTACTGGCGGCCGGCGACAGCAAACGTTTTGGCACAAATAAATTACTACACCCTCTAAACCATAAACCATTATTTAGCAATATTATATCAACTATAAATAACCTTTCTATTTTTTACGAAAAAATTATTGTAACACAATATGATGAAATTATTAACAGTCACTACGTTAATAACTATAAAATTATTAGAAATAACTATAGTTATAAAGGAATATCTCATAGTATACAACTTGGAATAGATGCTACTAATTGTGATACTGATGCTTTTTGTTTTATAGTTTGTGACCAGCCATTTATATCTGAATATACTGTCAAAAACTTTATTAAGGGGTTTGCAAATAGCAAAAAAAA
>MDJN01000109.1 GCA_001995005.1 Candidatus Parepulonipiscium sp. PG-Nun2H_MBin03
GTGGCGGAATTGGCAGACGCACTAGACTTAGGATCTAGCGCCGCAGGGTGTAAGGGTTCGACTCCCTTCATCCGCATAGAAGAAAATAATATTCAGCGGTGGGGTTGCAACCTTGCCGCTGAATATTATTTGCATATATTATTGAATGCTTTCGTTATAGATGACGAAAGCATTTTTTCCGTTTAATTTTGCATGATACATAGCAATGTCCGCAGACCTGTAAAGTTCTTTAAAAGTTGTTTCTGTTGTGACAGGTGCAATTCCGATGCTTGCAGATATAGGAATATTAATATTATTATCTGAATAAACTGTTTTAATTGACTCGCACAGTTGTTTGCCAACATGCTCTATATCGGTATTGCCATCTTTAACAAATGCCATAAACTCATCTCCGCCAACACGGCCTATAATATCATCTTCTTTAAAAACGGATAGCAATTTGCTGCTGACATCTGTTATAACATAATCTCCGAAATCATGCCCCAAATTATCGTTTATAGCTTTGAAATTATCCACATCTATCATAAATAAAAAACCAATATTATTTTCAAATAAGTAGTCTGCAATAAGTTTTTCAGTAGTCATTTTATTATATAGTCCTGACAGAGAATCTATATTAATTAGTTTTAACATTTCTTGCTCTTTCTCTTGTTCCGCTTGAATGTTGACTATGTTTATTAAGGCGAAAACTGTATCTAAGTCTTGTTTAAGCGTCACACTGAGGCTGTACCATTCGTATGTTTGGTGCATATGTTGTGCTTTGTATTTTATTGTATAATGGTCCCTGTCTTTTTGAAAAGACTTTAACAGATATTTAATATCAGTGTGCTTTGTAAAAATGGGAATATAATTAGGGTGTATATACTTATTTGTAAAATAAGTGGTATATTTACTATACGACATTTCGTGGGCCGGCTGCCGATATTTGCCATAGACTGAAAGATTGATAATTTTATCGTTTGTACAATCAAGCTCTATGACTATGTCTGAATCATTTGCGAGCATTGTCTTATACAGTGCCTGGTGCCTAACTTGCTGTTGCAATTGAGTGTTATTGGCTTCCATAATGTCAAAGCCAATCATCATAAATACTCCTGCATAAATGATAATCATCCAAGTTAACCCCAATACTATGAGTTGCATTGCATTGTGTATAGAAAACACATCAATTTCGTATAAAAATATTTGAAATACTAAACAAAGTAAGGCACAAATTTCCATAACCAAAAATAAATTTGCTCTACAAACTTGTTGTTCAATAATCTTAAAAAACTTTCTAGGAATGCAAACTAATAAAATAATAACAAAAATAACACAAATGCTTGAAGTGGTTGAAATTATTGTTATTAATGAATGATCTGTACATATAATATGGTTTAAACTTTCGTTTGCAATTAAAGAATATATTCCTGTAATTATATAGTTCATTGCAATTACGTGGATAGGCAATGCTAATCCGCATAACATTTTGGTGCATAAATGTGAATTGAAACATATCACGACTTCTATAACAGGTAACAATATGAGCATCAAGTATGTTAACGCTATAAAATCTTCAACAACAACTATGCAAACATAGGCTAAGATAATATTTATTGTGGATAAAATAAGTATTGCAGACTTAGGATATTTAAGAGAAATAATTTGTTCAACTAGTATGAAAAAACCGATATTATGAATAAAAAATATAGCCATAAATATATAAAAATAATTTGATTCTATCATAGAAGCCCCCCTTCTAAAGTGATAATTCTAAAGTAGTAATTCACCCATGTGGCCTGCCAATGTATCCACCATGTCGGCAGTTGTGGCCCAAGATGTAACAAATCGTATAACTATATGCTGTTCATCGTACGGTTCCCATATTTCGTAATCAATGTGTTGGCTAAGTTGGTTATGCTGAGCAAGGCTTAAAATAACAAAGATTTGATTGGTTTCGGTCGATATAAATAACTTAAATCCTAATTTTTCTATATTATGGCTGATGATTTTGGCCATATCATTTGCGTGTTTGGCCAGCTTGTAATATAAGTTATCTTCAAATAAGGCTAAAAACTGTATTCCTAAAAGTCTTCCTTTGGCAAGTAAAGCTCCTTTTTGTTTAATAAAATATTTAAAATCGCTTTGCAAACTAGGATTAACAATTACCAATGCTTCTCCGAAGAGAGCTCCGTTTTTTGTTCCCCCAATATAAAAAGCATCTACACAATTACATATATCAGTAATATCTAAATCATTTTTATCACACGTCAGTGCCACGCCCAGCCTTGCACCGTCAAGATAGAGTAGCAAATTATGTTTTTTGCAAGCGTCTCTTAGGGAGTATAGCTCGGCCTTGGTATAAATGCTACCGTATTCGGTTGAATTGGAAATATATACAATGCGTATTTTGGTCATATGTGTAGGCAAGTGATTATTAATGGCAAGTTCAATTTGCTCTGGTGAAATTTTGCCGGCTGCATTTGGCACGCCGATGATGGAATGTCCCGTAGCTTCTATGGCACCTGTTTCATGCAAGCATATATGAGCGGTGTCTGGTGCGAGGATGCTTTCGTGTGGCCGCAAAAATGCACTGAGGCTGGTTAAATTAGTAGCTGTTCCCCCGACGAAAAAATGCACTGCGGCTGCATCGCACTTTAAGTGTGTTTTAATTTTATGCCGTGCTGTTTCGCAATATTCGTCTTCACCATAGCCGACGGTTTGTATTAAGTTTGTCTCTAATATTTTATTCAATATAGAAGGATGTGTTCCTTCGCTGTAATCATTTCTAAATTTTATCATGTTCGCCTCCAGTTTTTATGAAAATTATACCATAGTATTTGTAAAGTTGCTAGAGGCTTTGCAGAATATAATGCGGGGAGGCGTGCGGGAGTAGTCCGCAACCCCCATAAAAACGTAAAATCCGACCTAAATAGGGTTAAGGGACAAAGTCCCTTATGGGGGCTAGCGCCCCCAACCCCCCAAAAAAAATAAACGTCGGCTAAGAATATTGTACTGCCTTGCAATTAAATTGCATAAAATCTGGCCTAAATAATGCCTTCCCTATTTAAAAGGGTCAAGGGACGAAGTTCCTTGTGCGGGCGTAGCCCGCAACCCTCCCCATAAAAACGTAAAATCCGATTTAAATAGGGTTAAGGGACAAAGTCCCTTATACAGCCTTGTAAAAGGCCATAATAAGTGTTAGAATTCTTATTTAAGAAAAACACAAGTTTTAGAAGGGAAAGATTATGAAAATCATAAATATAGCTGTAATAGCACATGTAGATGCTGGAAAATCTACATTAGTAGATGCATTTTTAACACAAAACGGAGTTTTCCGAGAAAATGAAGAGGTGGTTGATTGCGTTATGGACAATGACTCCATAGAGAGAGAACGAGGAATAACCATTTATTCAAAAAACTGCTCCATTCATTACAAAGATTATAAAATTAATATTGTGGACACTCCTGGGCATAGCGATTTTTCATCAGAGGTGGAAAGAGTTATTCGTACAGTGGATACTGTAATTTTATTAGTAGATTCTATAGAAGGGCCTATGCCACAAACTAGATTTGTATTGCAAAAATCACTAGAACTAGGGTTGAAGCCGATCCTTGTAATAAATAAGATAGATAAGCCGAACAACAGAGCAGAAGAAGTGGTGGATATGACGTTTGACTTGTTTGTAGATTTAAATGCAACTGATGAGCAGTGCGACTTTCCGGTATTATACGGGATAGGCAAACAAGGGATTATACAATATGAATTAGACCAAGCTTCAAAAAACATTGAGCCGTTGCTAGAAACTATAATAGAGCAAGTTGGCGAGTACAAAAAGCAAGATGATATGCCGCTGCAAATGCAAATCAGTGCATTGGCATATGATGATTATATAGGTAGATTAGGCATAGGCAGAGTTTATAAAGGCATAATTAAAGAAGGAATGCAAGTGCAAATAGCAGATAATGCAGGAGAGATAAGAAACGGCAAAATTGTTAAGTTAATGGGATATGAAGGCTTGAACAGAACTAATCAAGCAGAGATTACGAGCGGAGACATAGCCATAATATCAGGGATACCGGATATTTCTATAGGAGAAACTATAGGAGAAGTGGGAAATGTAGTCCCTAAGGAGCCGATAAAAATAGAAGAACCAACGCTGACGATGAACTTTTTGGTTAACGATTCTCCTTTTGCGGGCCTAAGCGGAAAATATGTTACCACAAGACATATAAAAGAAAGGTTGGAAAAAGAACTTGAAGTGAATGTGGGGCTGAAAGTGGAACCTATGGATACAACAGATGGATACACGGTATCGGGCAGAGGTGAATTGCATCTATCTATATTAATAGAAAATATGCGACGAGAAGGGTATGAGCTTAGCGTATCAAAACCTGAAGTAATTATGCACAAAGATGCCGATGGCGTTTTGGTGGAGCCTGTTGAGAGAGTTGTGATAACTTTGCCAGAAGAATACTCAGGAACTGTGATAAATAAATTAAATTTAAGAAAGGCTCAACTGCAGACAATGGAGCCTGAAAACGGATATATGCGAATAGAATATTTATGCCCAACCAGAGCATTGTTAGGCTTCAGAAATGAACTTATCACTGACTCAAGGGGAGAGGCTACTATGGTTAGACGTGTGGAAGGTTATACGCCGTATGTAGGTGAATTGCCAAAGCGTGCCAACGGTGTTTTGATTGCGGGAGAAAAAGGGGTGACAGTGGCATATGCCCTAAATAGCCTAGAAGCGCGTGGAACGTTATTTGTGCACCCGACTATAGAAGTGTATGAAGGTATGATAATAGGAATGAATGCTAGAAAAGAAGATATGACGGTAAATCCGTGCAAAACTAAAAAGTTGACAAACACCCGTTCTGCAGGTGCTGATGATGCTGTGAAGCTGACTCCGCCAAAAATATTTTCACTAGAAGAGGCACTGGAGTTTATTGAAAATGACGAATTGGTGGAGATTACCCCAGTCGATATTCGTCTTAGAAAAAAATATCTAAAAGAGCATGACAGGAAGCGTTTCAACAAAAACTAATATATAATATGTAAAAAGATGTAAGTAAGGTTAATAAAATACTATTAGCGGACGATATATATTTTAGAAAAAAATAAAATATATAGGAGTGATAATATGAGTAGTATGTCAGGATTATCGTTTGGCGGACTTGCATCCGGAGTGGATACGACAGCTATGGTAAATGCTATGGTAGCAAATTATCAGGCAAAATATGATAACTCACTAATAGAAAAGCAACTGTTGGAATTAAAACTTGAAAAATATAGAGAAGTAAATACTAAAATTATGAATTTTTATGATGAACATTTGGCACCTCTAAGATTGCAATCAACTTTTTCTCAAGGCACGATGAATGTCTCAGATCCTAGTGTACTTGATGTAACAAAAGGTGGGGCGACAGGGGACAGCATTGAAATATTGCAACTTGCAGTGCCGGCAAACTTGGAAACAAGTGCTATACAAGGAAACTTCTCATCAGATACTAAATTATCTTCGTTAGGAATTACAAATAGCGAGGCTATTAAAATTGTAGACCAAAACACAGGCGAGGAGTATGAATACCAATTTAGAAATTATGACACTATAGGTGATTTGGTAAATGCTTTCCAAAACGACGGATTTGATATAACTTTTGATGAAAATAATGCTAGTTTTGATATGTCAAAGCTTAATCCAGAAGAGTTTAGGATGGTGGAATTAACAGGTACGTATGCAAGAGATGAAGCAGGTAATATATTACTTGAGAATAAGATTGGGCCAGATGGGCTTGAGATAATTGATGAAGAAACTGGAGAATATGTACAACAGATAAAATATGATTATACTGAAGTTGATGATGGCAGCGTACTGAATAAACTGGGGATTGACTTAATTTATGATATGAATGGAACGCCATCTGACATAAGTGATGATAAACATTATTATGTAGGAAATTCTTTAAGCAGCGGAGCTGTTAGCAAAGAGACTACTTTATCAGAGCTTGGCATATCTGGTACTTTGGATGTAACTATTGACGGGGTTAAAAGTACGTTAACGTTAAATGCCACAGATACTCTAGAGGATTTGGCGGATAAGTTAACTGATATAGGTTTGGAGACATCGTTTGACAGCACAGTTGGTGCATTTCAAATAAAAGCTAACGGGTCAACTGTTTATTTTGAAGGTTCAGACGATAAAATATTAGAAACATTGGCCATAACCAACCCGACCGAAGAGGCTCAAAAGGGTATGGCGTTATATAACGGGATGCTGATAACATCAGATACAAATACGTTTGAAGCTGATGGCATAACATTTAATGCAAAAACTGTGGGTACAGTGGATTTAAGTTATACTATAGATGAAGAAGCTGTTTATGAAAGTATATCAGGATTTGTTACGGCTTATAATGAGCTGATAGCTGAGCTGAATACTTTAATAAATGCAGATTACAACAAAGATTACAAGCCTCTTACTTCAGAAGAAAAATCTGGTATGACAGATGATGAAATTGCACTTTGGGATGCAAAAATAGATGAGTCTTTGCTAAGAAAAGATTCATCTTTGCAAAGTTTGGTAGACAGCATGCGATATACTATTATGGATGTTCGTGCAGAAGGAGATTACAGGTCGCTTGCGGACATTGGAATTACAACTAGTTTATCATACACAGATAAAGGAAAGTTAGAGCTAGACGAAGATAAATTAAGAGCGGCAATATCTGAAAACCCAGAAGGTATACAAAACCTATTTAATGGCACTTATGAAGATGGGTCAGTGGGATATGCCACTGAAATGTATAATAATATAACTGACATGATTAAATCTACTTCAGGCAGCAGCGCATACTTCTTATTTAATGATAAAGATTTGCAAGCACAAATTGATGACTATGACTCTATAATAGCCAATGCATCAGACAGGCTAGAGGCAAGAAAATCAATATATGAAGCAAAGTTTTTGGCTATGGAGATGGCGATACAAAGATTAAATTCTCAAGGGGATTTGTTTGCAACAACTACTGCGTAAATTTAGATAGTATATTATAGTATATATTGATAATAATAATAAATATAAGTTACTGCCACCTGGCTTGGGTGGTGGTAACATTATCAGGGAGGAATATTGAATATGAACCAAGCAGGGTATGGAGCGTATAAAAATAATAGTATTTTAACTGCAAGTCCTCAAGAGTTAACTTTAATGCTATATAATGGTGCTATAAAATTTTGTATTTTAGCAATAGAAAGCCTTGAAAAAAATAACATACAAAATGCTCATAATTATAATATTAGAGTTCAAGATATAATAATTGAACTGAAGATTACGTTGGATAAAAAATATGACATAGCCCATGAAATGGACAGAGTATATACTTATGTATTAAAACTTTTGCAAGACGGAAATATAGCAAAAAATGCAGATAAACTTAATGAAGCAAAATGGATTATTACACAATTTAGAGACGCATGGAAAGAAATTATGAATAAAGGAGCTTAGGAAGAATGAATGACCCATATGAACTACAACAAGTAGAATTTCAAATAAGATCTAGCAAAGAAAATGGAGAATACTCTCTTAGATTAACAAAAGACGAAGTATCAAAGTTTGTACTAAGCAAGTATAAGCCAAAACAAAAGATACAAGAGAGTTTTAATTTTGACACATTAGATTATAACAGACAAACTCTATTTTTGATAATTGGTTTCGGGTTTGGATATGTGGTGGAAAAGATACAAGAATTGGTCGGAGACAGTGCTTGTATCTATGTAATTGAACCTGCACCGCAGTTATTGGTGGCTCAGGCAAATTTGATAGATAAAGATAAGTTTAAAAAAGTGGTTTTTTTAACAGGTCTAGAATTTCAGAGATTATATGAAGATTTTTTCTATGTGATTGATGAGAATACATTAAACAATTTGAAGATATTTGTGCACCCACATTATGAGTACTTTTATTTTAAATATATGAAGAGAATAACTGATATAATTAATACAGTAAAGAGCGACAGAGTAATAAATCTGAATACTGTAAATGCAATTGGTACAAGATATCCGGAAAATGCTATAAACAACGTATTCTTATTAAATAAGGCGTATGACATAAATTGTCATAAAGATAAGTATAAAGATATCCCAGCCCTTGTTGTTTCTGCGGGGCCATCACTGGATAAAAATTTAGAGGACATCAAAGATTTTAATGGCCTAATATTTTGCGTAGGAAGGACTATACAGTCTGTGCAAAGCATAGGAAAAGAAGTGGACTTTACGTGCATTGTAGATTACAGTACAAAAATATATGAGACTTTTCCAGAAAAAAAGAATGTGCCAATAATAGCGTTTTCGACAGTGTCAAAAGAGGTGATGAACGAGTGGGATGCGCAGATATATTTGGTGGACACATCACCGGCATTTAAAGAATTGGTAGACATCAACTTGCCACCGGCTGACAGTGCGGGCTCAGTTTCTACATTAGCTCTTAATATGGCGACGTTTATGGGGTGCAACCCTATAATTATGGTAGGGCAAGACTTAGCATATACAGATAAAAAAAGCTATTCTAGCACATGTGACGTGTTTAATGAAGATGAATTTCTGAAAAAAGTTGACCCAGCTAAATCTACTGTGTATAAATTAGTAGAAGGGTATCACCCAGGGGAACAGGTGCTGAGCACAGAATTATATAATGGATTTAGGCGATGGATCCAAAGGCATATAGCAAGCAATCAGCATATAACCTATATAAATGCTACAGAAGGTGGGGCAAAAATATTAGGTGCAATGCAGATGACTATGCAAGAAGTGGTGGAAGAATATGGATATATAGAAAAGCCGCCTATTGAGCATAAACTTTTGCTAGATGAACCAATAGACATTGAGGCAAGGCTTAATGTTACATTGGAAACTATTGAAGAAAAGATGAAAAGAATATTTGAAGCAGTAAAACTTTCAAATGAGTTAATTCACGAATATAAAAATTATGATGAAGAAAAATCTCCACAGAAAATTAAAGAGTATATGGAAGAGTTAGATAAAGCAGATAAGCATATTAAGGAAGTTAAATTAGAGAATTTATTAAGATATGTTTTTATGACATTAACAACTCATTTAATGACGGATGGAAAATATAAAGAACAAGTATGGAAAAGTGACATTGAAAATGCAGTGCATTTGGCGGAAACTAACAATAAAATGTATGAAGCGTTATCTATATCATTGGTGGACCTTAAAAAGAAGATACAAAAAAGGATAGAAGAGGAGAGAGAAAATGGAAATGGATAAGCAAGCTATACTAGAAGAAAAAAAAGAAGAAGCGATTGAAAGTTTAAAAGAATATCTACCAAATCTTGAAAATGGCCTTATTTATATTCTGAATCAATTTCACAGCAAAGATTATGCCGGAGCTAACAAAACAATTATAGAAGCTTTGGAAGGAATAAAATGGGTATTGGACATTATGATAGTAACAAATCCACAAGACTTGGATGCGGAGAATATAAACGATATTCTGAATGCTTTTATAGATGCTATGGAAAATGACGATAAAGAAACAATCGTAGATATTATAGAGTATGAATTGATAGATTTGGTAAAAGAATGGAATAACATTATAAGTTAGCGAAGGAGTTTTTGATAAATGGCCGTTATAGTAACAGGAGCAGATGGGTTTATAGGAAGTCATCTATGCGAATTGCTAGTAACAAAAGGAGAAAAAGTCAGAGCTTTTGTTTACTATAATTCATTTAACAGCTGGGGCTGGTTGGACACTATAGACCAAAAGATAAAAAGTGAAATAGAAATATTTAGTGGGGATATAAGAGACCCAAATGGGGTGAGGGTTGCAATGCAAGATATGGATATGATATATCATTTGGCAGCTCTTATTGCCATACCATTTAGTTACCATTCACCAGATTCTTATGTGGATACAAATATAAAAGGAACGTTAAATGTTTTACAAGCGGCAAGAGACTTGGAAACAAAAAGAGTTTTGGTAACCTCTACATCTGAAGTGTATGGCACAGCACAGTATGTGCCAATTGATGAAAATCATCCGTTTCAGGGGCAGTCTCCATATTCTGCAACTAAAATAGGGGCAGACAGGTTAGCTGAATCGTTTTATAGAAGTTTTGACACTCCGGTGACCATAGTAAGGCCATTTAATACGTATGGGCCAAGGCAATCGGCAAGAGCCATTATTCCGACTATTATAACTCAGTTATTAAGCGGGAAAAGTGAAATTAAGTTAGGAGCGTTGTCTCCGACTAGAGATTTTAATTATGTAAAAGATACGGTGGCTGGCTTTGTGGAGATAGCTAATTCTGCAAATACAATAGGTGAAGAGATAAATATTGCAACATCAACTGAAATTAGCATAGAAGAGCTGGCACGGGAAATAATAAATCAAATTAACCCAAAAGTACAGATTATATGTGATGAGCAACGTATAAGACCTGATAAAAGTGAAGTTAATAGATTATTAGGTTGCAATAAAAAAATAACCGCTCTTACAAATTGGAAACAACGCTATAGCTTTGAGGCTGGAATAGCAGAGACAATAGAGTGGTTTAGAAAAAACAATGATAATTATAAGGCAGATATATATAATGTTTAGTAGGTGAGTAGATTGTTTATACCTTTATCAGAGCCTAATTTAAAAGGCAACGAATTGAAATATGTTACAGATGCAATTAAAACTGAATGGGTTTCAACGGGTGGCGCATATATAACGGAATTTGAACGAAACATTTCTGATTATTTAAAGGTGCAAGATGCAGTTGCGGTGCAAAGCGGCACAGCCGGGCTTCATCTTGCGTTAAAAGAAGCGGGAGTTGGGCAAGGAGATTTGGTTATTGTGCCTACGTTGACATTTATTGCAGCAGTAAATCCAATTAAATACTTAGGAGCAGAGCCTGTTTTTATGGACTGTGACGACACGCTTTGTATGGATATAAATAAAGTAGAAAAATTTATAGAAGCTCAGTGCAAAATGGTAGCAGGAGAGCTATATCATATAGAGAGCAAACAGATAATAAGAGCTGTGGTGGTGGTGCATGTATTTGGTAATTTGGCTGATATGGAGCATTTATTAAAGCTTAGCAACAGATATAACATAGCTATTATAGAAGATGCAACAGAAGCATTGGGTACATTTGATTTAGATGGCCGTGCTGCTGGGAATTTTGGACAGTTTGGCGTATTTTCGTTTAATGGAAATAAAATTATTACCACTGGTGGCGGTGGAATGGTAGTTTCAAAAGATAATATTAAACTAAGCCACATAAAATATCTTAGTACACAAGCGAAAGATGATGCTCTAAATTATGTACACAATGAAATTGGATATAATTATAGGATGACTAACGTACAAGCAGCAATAGGAGTTGCCCAATTAGAAATGTTAGAAAATTTTATAAAAGTAAAACAAGATAATTATAATTACTATAAGCAAGTGCTAAAAGATGTGGATAACCTTAAAATATTAAACTTTAGACCAGACATTAGACCGAATTATTGGTTTTATAGTATCCAATTGATGGGGTATGACATAGATGAAGTTATATCACAATTACAAAAATATAAAATTCAAACACGCCCTATATGGAGGCTTATACATGAGCAATTGCCATATAGACATAATATAAAATTTGAGATTGAAAAAGCTCCTATTTATGCTAATTCCGTCATAAATGTACCTTGCAGTTCTAACTTAACTAAGTTAAATATAGATTATGTATGTGAAAAATTAATTGAAATATTGAGGACGGCAAAATGAGTTTAATAGAAGAATTATTGGTGAATGAACAAGTGAGCGTTAAAGAGGCTATAAAAAAATTGGATGAAACGGCGAAAAAAATTTTATTTGTGACTAGAGAAAGAGAACTTTTAGGGACCATAACCGATGGAGACATAAGAAGGTGGATTTTAAAGAACGGTTCTCTTGAAGATAATGTAACTAATATCATGAATAAAAGATTTATATCTATTAAGCCTATACATGTAAAGAATGCTAATTATATTATGCAACATCACTCAATTAGTGCAATTCCTGTACTTAACGATAAATCAGAACTAATAGACATAGTTTTTCAAAAGTTCTCTAATGTACCTATGAAGTTTGCTGAAAATAAGTTAGACAACAAAGTTGTTGTGATGGCTGGTGGAAAGGGGACCAGGTTGTATCCATACACTCAAATACTTCCTAAGCCCTTAATTCCAATCGGCGAAAAAAGCATAATTGAGCATATATTTAATAAGTTTAATGAATACGGGTGCAGCGAATTTATTTTAACTGTTAATTATAAAAAAGGTATGATAAAAAGCTATCTAGAAGAGCTGGAGGTACCATATACATTTTCATATGTGGAAGAAGAAAATTTTCTAGGCACAGCGGGTAGTTTATATTTGCTAAAAGGTAAAATGGATAAAACTTTTTTTGTGACTAATTGTGATATTTTGATTGAAGCCAATTATGAAAAAATAATAGAGCATCATATAGAAAATAAAAATAAGATAACTATGGTAACTTCTATAACTAATTTTACCATTCCATATGGAGTGGTGAAAACTCAAAATTCTGGTATTGTATCAGAGATTGAAGAAAAACCAGAATATAATTTTCAAATTAATACAGGTGTATACGTATTAGAACCAGAAGTTTTGGATGACATACCGGATAATACTTTTTTGCACATTACAGATTTAATAAATTTATATATTGAGCAAAATAAAAAAGTTGGCGTATTCCCAATTCGTTCTGGACAATGGCAAGATATGGGTGAGATTAACTTGATGCAAAATATGATAGAAAAGATTAATAGTGAAGGCAGGGAATGATATGACAGACCAAGAAGTTAGAGCAAAGATTGTAGAACTAAGTGAAAATGGTGAAAAAAATATACGTAAGCTTGATATAATTGCTAATCAACTTTTGCAAATGGCAGATATAAATAATCCAATGGCTATTGAGGCGTGCAAAGAATTTTGCTTAAATAATAAATTGGATTTATTAACTAGATTATTTGTATATAGAAATATTGTAAGGATAGGGGGGCAAGTAGAACGTAATTTTAATGAAGATAACTTTAAAATAGAAAAACCTGTGTATGACGTATTAATGAGTGAGCTTAAGAAAAAAATTGACACTACTAATATGAAACCTCTAGAGAATAGAAACAGCAATAGAATTGTTATTTTGACAGAACAGTTTTTGGAACTGAGACATGGGCCGACCAATTGTATAGGAAAAATTATTAAAATGATAAATGATAATTATCCTCAAATAAACGAAGTTTATATATTAACTACTAATGCTCAATTACCAGAAGTTACATTAAGTGATAAGTATGCTTTCTCGTATAGAAAACCGCCTATAGAAGAGAAAGAATTAAATACAGTATTAGACCATTTTAAAATAGATAGATGCGGGGTAGGGTATATTGCTAATGATGATCTTAAATTTATTCCAAGATTAGCACATTTCACGGAATTAGTATACGATTTAAATCCATGTAAAGTTATTTCGATAGGTATGAGAAATTATCTTGCAGAGCTTGTAAGTGATTTTATAGAAGTATATGGCATAACTTTTGATGATGATGATAAAGATGCAAATGTACAACATATTATTGTCCTAGATGAGAAAAAAGCTAAAGAAAAAAATAGGATGGAATTTACAATGGAAGAGTATTATAAGAAAATGATGGAATATATAATTGGATAATACCTCTGAAGTCATTATACTTATAATGACTTCAGACTGTAGACGATTAAATCTAGCTAGATAAATATGAACTATAATTATTAAAGTTTTCTTCTATAAAAAGCATAGTT
>MDJN01000110.1 GCA_001995005.1 Candidatus Parepulonipiscium sp. PG-Nun2H_MBin03
AACAATGAGTTTGGCAAAATCTTTATTAGATATACTAGACGATGACACAATAGCATTAAAAACAGGACTATCATTAGAGCAAGTACAAAAATTAAGAAAGTAAACTAATATAGTTAATTGTCTATAAAAATATCCCGATAAAGATATTTTTATAGGCTAGATTTGAAAGTTGGCTTCTAGCATGGTATAATTATTTGAACTAGAAATCCATAAATATAAAGGAGGAGATTATGAAAAAAGCTGTGGCATTATCATATAAAGCGGGTGATTCGGCTCCAGAGATAGTGGCAAAAGGGCAAGGGAAAGTTGCTGAAAATATTTTAGAGCAAGCACAAAAAAATGATGTACCTGTATATCAAGATAAAAAATTGGTAAATATCTTAACAGAGATAGAAATTGGTAATAAGATACCACCGGAAGTTTATGAACTAGTGGCAAAAATTTTAGTATTTGTAGGAGATATAGATGAGTTGTACGCCAAAACCAAATAAAAGACAAATAGGAAGCATGTACGAGGTGAAAGCTGAAGAATATTTAGAGAAAAAGGGATATATTATATTAGAGAATAATTTTAGAAATAGGACTGGTGAAATTGATATAATAGCTAAGGATAACGAATATATTGTGTTTGTGGAGGTAAAATTTAGGACTAATACAAAATACGGATTGCCTCGTGAGGCTGTCAATAGGGTTAAGCAAAAAAATATTATTAATGTAGCTAAATTTTATATAGAACGTAAAAAACTTGATAGCTTTTTTCGATTTGATGTGGTGGAAGTTTTTAATAACGATATTAAGCATATAATAAATGCATTTTGGGAGGTTTAAATGATTGTAACATTTAATGAGTGGGAAAAGGATACTAATTTAGTGCATGCATTTTCGACTAGGCATGGAGGTGTGAGCACAGGGCATTTTGGCACAATGAATTTAGGGCTGAATAGAGGAGATGAAAGAGATAGAGTACTTCAAAACTATAAGATAATGGCAGATATATTAGGAGTAGAATTTGATAGTTTCACAGCATCTAGCCAAACTCATACATGTAATATAAAATATATCGCTGAAAGTTATAAGGGTAACGGTGTTAGCAAGTCAAATGAATTTAAAGATGTAGATGGTATCTATACAAATAAGCCTAATATTACACTTGTTACATATTATGCGGATTGTGTGCCACTGTTTTTTTATGCACCTAAATATAATATGATAGGAATGAGCCACGCAGGCTGGAGAGGAACAGTATTAGAGATAGGAAAGCATATGGCGACAACCTTTAATAATAAGTTTAATATTCCATTTAATGAGATAGAAGTTGGCATAGGCCCGGCAATTTGTAAGAATTGTTTTGAAGTGCATAAGGATGTAGCAGATGAGTTTTTGAGCCATGCGGATTTTAAACAGTTTGTAAGTAAAAATCCAATTGAAGGTAAATTTAATGTGGACTTATGGGCATGTAATAAGTATAGTTTAGAGCAGGTAGGAGTGGAGAAGATATATTTATCAAATACATGTACATGTTGTAACACAGATAAATTCTATTCTCATCGCAAAGAAGGTGCACAAAGAGGTTCTCTTGCAGGTTTTATTGGATTAAGGAGATAGATATTAGTGAAAAAACATAAGATAATTAAAGTTTTAGAGGGTAGTATAGCAGAAGAATTAAAAATAGAGGTTGGTGATTTTTTGGTCTCTATTAATGATACGAAAATACAGGATGTGTTTGATTATAGATTTTTACTAGCAGATGCTGATATAGAAGTCGTAGTAGAAAAACCGAATAAAGAGCAGTGGATTTTAGAAATAGAAAAAGAATACGAAGATGACCTTGGATTAGTGTTTGAAACAGAGCTTATGGACACATTAATTAGGTGCAAAAATAAATGTAAGTTCTGTTTTATTGACCAATTACCTCCTGATATGCGACAAACTGTATATTTTAAAGATGATGACTGGAGATTATCATTTCTTTATGGGAACTATATTACGCTTACAAATAATGTTGATTACGAAAGATTAGCGAAGTACAAATTGTCACCAATAAATGTATCTGTACATGCAACAGATGCTAAAATACGTATAGATTTGCTAAATAATAAAGATGCGGGTGACATATTAAAGCAGATTGAAAAATTAGTAGAATGTGGGATTAAACTAAATACACAAATTGTATTATGTAAAGGTATAAATGATGGTGAAATATTAGATAGGACTATATCTGATTTAAGCAA
>MDJN01000111.1 GCA_001995005.1 Candidatus Parepulonipiscium sp. PG-Nun2H_MBin03
CTATCATCTGGTAAAAGTTTCTTAGATATAATATTTTTCCACTCTACACCTGGTTCTTTTAAAAACTCATAAAATGGTATAGATATAATTATTTTGCATATAAATAATAAACTAGTTATATAATAACTATAAAAGCAAAAATGTGGTGAATAAATTAACTATATAGCTAGAAAAATTATACAATAAGTTTAAATTAACAAAAACTAGCAATATAGTTGAATAAATATTTAAAAGGAGGGTGTAATGAAAAGATTATATTACGGGCTAGGCAAAGCTAATTTTATTCAGTATGTAGTATTTGCAATATTTTTATTAGTATTTTACTTACCGCTTGCCAATCTGGCTATGTTAGCATTTGGCAATAGGTACGAGGCGCCAGCAGTTTTTCCACAAGAGTTTGGGTTTAGATGGTGGGAATTTGTTTTAAGCCAAAAAAGCTTATTATCAGCGATTAGTACTTCGTTTATACTGGCAATTGTAGTTACAATAGTCTCTATGATAATATGTTTGCCTGCTGCATATGCACTAGCAAGGTATGAATTTAAAGGCAGGAGATTTTTACAATTTTCTTTTTTGCTATGTAACGCATTTCCTAAGATGGGGTTATATATATCAATTGCAATTGTGTATTATAAACTAAATCTTATGGGAACTTTTGTTGGGGTAGTACTAATTCATGTAATAAACACCATGATGTTTATGACTTGGATACCAGCTGGGGCATTTAGAAGTGTGCACCGTCAACAAGAAGAGGCTGCTAGAGATGCAGGAGCTGGTGCAATGCTGACTTTTATGAAAATTACTCTTCCGATGGCGATGCCGGGTATTGCCGTTGCATCTATATTTACTTTTTTAGCTTCTATAGAAGAAGCACAAGGAACTTTACTTGTAGGTTTTCCACAAGTTAAAACAATACCAGTTGAGCTATACGGTGTTATAATGCAATATCCAACATCTGCAGGCCCAGTGCTTTCTATTATTTTAATTTTACCTACAATAGTTATTATGTTGATTGCGAAAAAATATATTAGTGCGGACGCAATTTCAAAGGGGTTCAACGCAAAATAGGAGGAGTTATATAGATGAAATTACAAGTTAAAAATGTAGAGAAATTGTATGGAAACGGAGATGGTATTAGAGATATAAATCTTGATATTGAAGAAGGTGAGTTGCTTACATTATTAGGCCCGTCTGGGTGTGGCAAGTCAACAATTCTTAGAACTTTAGGAGGATTTATCTCTATTGACAAAGGACAAATTTTAATTGATGGTAAAGAAGTTCATAATTTACCTCCAGAAAAACGTTCAACAGCAATGGTGTTCCAGAGCTATAACCTATGGCCACATATGACAATTTTTGAAAACTTAGCGTTTGGTCTAAAAATTAAAAAAGTGCCTAAAGCTGAAATGAGTAAACGCATAGAAAATATGTTAAAATTGGTTGGTATGATAGACCATATAAAAAAATATCCAACTCAACTTTCAGGAGGGCAACAACAGCGTATTGCTATAGCACGTGCGTTATTGCTAGAGCCAACAGTACTGTTACTAGATGAGCCCTTTTCGGCATTGGATGCAAAAATTCGGGTACAGATGCGAGAAGAGTTAAAGCAAATCCAACAATCTCTAAATATGACAGTTGTTTTTGTAACACATGACCAAGAAGAGGCTATGGCAGTTTCAGATAGAATTGTTGTAATGAACAAAGGTGTAATAGAGCAAATAGGCTCACCTACAGAAATTTATGATAATCCAACAACAAGATATGTTGCCACATTTATCGGAGAGATGAACTTTTTGAAAAATACAGATGGTACTACACTGGCAGTTAGGCCAGAAGATGTTGTGATTAATGCAGATAATGCAGATACATCAATTGAAGGAATTATTAAAACAATTATGATTTTAGGACACTACACCAGCATTAGCATGGAGGTAGGAGACACGACAGTACATGCTTATGTACCGAGGCTTAAGGCAAATAAATTTAGTATCAATGATAAGGTAAGCATTTCTTTTATAAAATATTATACCTATAATTAAAATGGAGGATGAAAACATGACTAAATTAGCGAAAAAATTAATTGCGGTAGGTTTATTAGGAGGGCTTATGATAACTACATTTACAGGATGTAGCAGTTCATCGTCATCTGATAGTAAAACAGTTACAATATGGGCACAAGGGTCTGATAATACAAAAATGCAATTGGAGGCACAGGCTGAAAGATTTAACGAAATCCAAGATGAATACGAAGCAAAAGTTGAGTTTATTATAACAGGTACAGGAACGCAAGGGGTTAATGAGCGTGTGCTTGCAGCATATAAGGCAGGTCAAACAGATACTATGTATGATTTAATTGAGATTGACGATGGTAAAATCTCAGGATTACTTGCACAAGACGCTGAAGACTTGTTTTTAGAGATTGATAAATCTCAGTTATCAAATCATATTAACTGTAGATATGAACCGTCTGACAGTGCAGAGTATATGGTACCATACAGAGGAACAACTGTACTATTAGCTTATAATAGTAATACGGTGCCAAATCCACCTTCAACAATGGATGAGTTATATCAGTGGATTAAAGATAATCCAGGGCGTTTTGCATATAACCCACCAAACTCTGGAGGAGCAGGTGCATCTTTTGTAGTTGCAACAGTATATAATCAAATGGAAGAAAGTGCATTAACATCATCAGATGAGTCAAATAAACAATACTGGGATGCAGGATTTGAAATATTAGCAGATTTACACCCATACATGTATCAATCATCAGGAAAAGTAGTATATCCAAACAAAAATCAAGGTACAATGGATATATTAGCAAGCAGAGAAATTGATATGACTCCTGTTTGGGCAGATATGTTTATATCTCAACAAGGATTAGGTACAATGCCTAGTGAAATGAAAGTAACACAAATTGACCCACCACTTACTGGAAATTTAGTTGGATTTAGTATACCGTCTATCGGATCAAACTCAGAAGGAGCGTTGGCATTTATAAATTATATGTTAAGTGCAGAAGCACAAAACATTGCTCTAGAGTCTATGGCAGCACTTCCTGTAATAGATTTTGGCTTGCTAGACCCAGAAGCAATTAAGAGTATTGAAACATTAGATGTTAAAGAATTCCGTAATAGTAGCCTAGGAACTTTACAAACAGAGTTATATGATAAATGGGATATGGATATTGCACCACTAAATTAAGGAGAGTATCGGATGGAAAAAGAGAATAAAGTATTACCTTATTTAATGATGCTGCCTTCTATATTACTGATGAGTTTGGTGGTAATATACCCTATAATAATGGGTGTTATAACTAGTTTTCAGCAACAAGAAAGTGGCGGATATGGATTTGAAAATTATAGATATTTCTTTGAAAACGATTACCATACGACAGGAATTTGGTATACACTAAAGATTGTAGTTATAACAGTTGTAGCAGCAATTGCAATTTCTTATTTATTGGCGATATTTTTAAGATTTAGTAATACTCCTATAAGCAGATTAATGGGAAAATTGTATATATTACCTAGATTTATTCCAGCTCTTGTTGCGGTAAATGGTATGATTACAGTAATTAGAGACTCAGGACTTATTAATCGTATATCGCAAGTTTTTGGGTATAATCTGCATTTAAACATGATGTATGATGAAAAAGGAATTATTCTAATGAACTTATGGTTTAATATTCCTTTTGCAACAATGATGATTTCTGCCGCTCTTTCTGCCATTAATGATTCAGAAGTTGAAGCTATGCGTGACGTGTCTGCAAGTAAAACTATGATATTTACAAACTTAATACTACCTCTTACCTATAGAGACGTATTTGTTGCAGCAACATTTATCTTTATGAGCAATATAAGCTCATTTACAACACCATATTTAATGGGTGCAACATACCCTAAAATGATGGGTGTAACTTTATTTGACCTTTATAATAACTTCCACTATGGTAGAGCGGCAGCACTGTCAGTTATTATGTTTTTATTCTCGTCAGTAGCAGCTAGTATTTATATTTATATAAATATGAGAAAAGACAAATGGGAGGTTGGCAGATGATTATTCCGTTTGCACATAGAGGAGACATAGGTTATGCTCCTGAAAATACGCTCCCAGCTTTTGAAAGAGCAGCGTCGTTAAATTGTTCAGTGGAACTTGATATACAATTTACAAAAGATAACGAAGTAGTAGTTTTTCATGATAAAACTCTAAAAAGACTTGGCTTAGGTACAAACTTAGTTTCTTATAACACTCCCATTTCAGAAATGACTTGGGAGTTTCTTAAAAATATTGACATACCATATGGAGGCCATTTGCTAAATTATTTTCCAGAAGAAGGTTTTGTTAATGAAGAATTTTATTATTATCCATGGAGCTTAGATACATCCGAAAATATTATAAGAATAGCAAAAAAATATAATTATGATATACAAAAGATATTAGAATGCTATAATAATAAATATGAACAAGCAATTAAATTAGATACACGTACCGCAAAGATTATGCACTTTGAAGAATTTTTATATTGGGTCAAAGAACAAGCAGATGATTTTACTGCAGAAATTGAGTATAAAGCTATAGGTTTAACTAGAAAAGTATTAGATTTAATAGAAAAAACTCAAACTTCTAATAAATGTATTCTCATGTCAGGAGTAGAAGAATATAACGACGAGATGCAAAATTATATTGCGAAAAACGGCAAGCCAAATGGATTGAAGCTAGGTGCAAATATTCGTTATTTAAATGATTATAACAAAAATCTTATTGAAGATTGGGATTTATATGAAGTAGGGTTAAATGCTAATACGTATGGTAAAGAGGAAGTTAAATACTTAGAGCAACAAGGTATAAAAGTATTTTCAAATTTAGGAGATACCCCAGCTTGGTGGAATGAAATGCAAACAAACGGTACACATGCATTTAAAACAAATTGCTTAAGTAAATATTTAGAAAACTATAGGAGCAACTAAAAATTATGGTAGATACAAAACTTATTCTAACACCACAAGAGACGGCAAAAAACATTTTAGTATCATTTGAAGTAAAGGAAGATTATGATTTTCTGGATATAAAATTTAACTATGAGCCAAAATCATTAGAAGATAGACGAAAGATGAATATTGCCTTAGAAAAGTCATATAAAAAATATAATATTCCCTTAGAAATGCAAAATAAAGTTCAAAACCTTAAATCACTAGATAACCTATTAACTATAATGTTAATCTCTCCTAGTAAATATGTAGGAGCAGCACATAAGTTAACTAGAAATCAACGACATATGATAAGTCCCACAAATTCAACTGAAGGTTTTATGAACACACCGATTGAAAAAGGCATATGGCAGTTAAGAATAAATGTACACTTAGTTATTACAGATACATGTACTTGTAAAATACAGATTAGGGGACGAAAAAACACAGATTGGTACCCATGTGAGTTGCATTGTCACAGCACGCATAGTGATGGAAAATTTACCATTGAGGAATTAATCAAGAATGCAAAAATGCATGGGCTAGCAGGAATAGCGTTGACTGATCATAACACAAATTCTGGCATAGAAAAAGCCAAAATAGAAGCGGAAAAACAAGGTTTAGTTTTACTGCAAGGCACTGAATGGACAACATACTATGGGCATATGTTAGTGCAAGGAAAGTGCGAATACTTTGAATGGTATGATACTAAAATAGATGGATTAGAACCTAAATTACAAAAAATACGAGAATATGGCGGTATAAGTGGAGTTGCACATCCGTTTCGTCCAGGGAACCCGATTGGAACTGGGTGCAATTGGGAATATATAGTAAACGACTGGTCTAATATGACTTATATAGAAATATTATCTGGAGAAAGCCCTACGGAGTATTACTATAATGATAGAGCCATAAAGTTATGGTTTAGTTTGCTTGATAAGGGATATAGACTTACCCCTACATCAGGAATAGATTGGCATAGAGAGCTAAAGAAAGAGGCAACTTACGCTTGCACTTGGATTAGAGCAACCGATGGGCTTAGCGAGCAGGCTATGTTAGATGCACTGAAAAATCATGCCACTACATTAACTATAGGAAATAGACTAAATTTTAAATTAAAACATGGTAAGGACATAGCACAAATTGGGGATACGATTTGCAGTGGAGATGCTAATGTAATAATTGAATTAGATGATTTATGGGTACCTAATAAAAATGCTGATATAGTCCATAAAACAGTTTCTATAATAACAAATCAGCAACAACTTGTATATACAGGTGATATAGACAAAGCTATTCCAGATATAAATCTAAAAGAGGGTAATTGGTATGTAGCAATTGTGAGTGGTACATTAAATGGTAAACCTAGCTTAATTGCAATTACTGCCCCTATTTGGTGTGAATAGTACATTAAAAAACAGGTTAGGATCTGATCCCAACCTGTTTTCTTAACTAATGCCTTTTTGTTCTAGATATTCATCATACGTGCTCATTCTATCAATGATACCTTCTGGTGTAATCTCAATTATTCTATTAGCAACAGTTTGTATAAATTGATGGTCATGAGATGTGAAGATGACATTTCCTTTAAACGCAATCAACCCATTATTAAGTGCTGTAATAGACTCTAAATCTAAATGATTTGTCGGTTGGTCAAGCAGTAGTACATTTGAGCCTTTTAACATCATACGAGACAGCATACAACGTACTTTTTCGCCTCCTGACAATACATGTGCAGGCTTTTTGGTATCTTCCCCAGAAAATAGCATTCTGCCTAAAAATCCACGTAGATATCCTTCTGTCTGATCAGTAGAAAATTGTCGTAGCCAATTCATAATATCTAAGTCGCATTCAGTAAAAAATTCTGAGTTATCCTTTGGAAAGTATGAGTAACTAGCAGTGATACCCCATTTAATTTCTCCACTATCAGCAGAGCTTTCATCGGCTAATATTTTAAATAGCTCAGTAATCGCAATCTCATCTTCTCCAATAATTGCAATTTTATCATTTTTATTAACTCTAAAGTTTATATTATTAAGAAGATTTATGCCATCAACTGTTTTGTTAATATCAGTTACAGATAATATTTCATTCCCCACTTCTCTATCTTGCGTAAATTGTACAAACGGATAACGCCTAGTAGAAGAAGGTAATTCATCTAGCTCAATTTTATCAAGCATTTTTTTACGTGAAGTAGCTTGCTTAGATTTAGACTTATTTGCAGAAAATCGCTTAATAAAGTTTTGCAGTTCCTTAATTTTATCTTCGTTTTTCTTATTTTGTGCTTTCATGAGACTTTGGATCATCTGACTTGAATCATACCAGAAGTCATAATTGCCCACATACATTTTAATTTTAGTAAAGTCAATATCGACTATATGTGTGCATACCGTATTTAAGAAGTGACGATCATGAGAAACTACTATTACAGTGCCTAAAAAGTCTAGCAGAAAATCTTCTAGCCAGTTTACAGACTGAATATCAAGATGGTTTGTAGGCTCATCAAGTAATAAAATATCAGGCTTACCAAATAAAGCTTGAGCTAAGAGTACTTTTACCTTATCTCCCCCGCTTAAATCTTTAACTAAACTATAATGAAGTTCTGTTCCTATGCCTAGCCCTTGTAATAATTGAGACGCTTCAGAATCTGCTTCCCAACCGCCCATTTCAGCAAATTCAGCTTCAAGCTCGGAAGCTTTTATCCCGTCTGCATCACTAAAATCTTCTTTGGCATAAAGCTCGTCCTTTTCTAACATAATTTCAAATAGCCGAGCATTGCCTCGAACAACAGTTTGCAATACTTCGCATTCATCATATTGAAAGTGGTCTTGCTTTAAAACAGACATACGTTCATTTGGTGATATGCTAATCTCTCCTGTTGTGGAATCTATATCTTTTGACAGAATTTTTAAAAATGTAGATTTTCCCGCACCGTTTGCTCCGATAATTCCATAACAATTGCCGGGCGTAAATTTTAAATTAACATCTTTAAATAGAGTGCTTGCTCCAAATTGCAAGCTTACATTATTTACTATAATCATATGTTTACCTTCCTTAACCTTGTGTAATCATAGTAATTATAATACCTTTAGAACCCATTGTCTACAACTAAATATATTATTTAAAGGTAGTTTGGTAATTTAATGGAAAAATTCGTTAAATTTTTAAGTATTTTTTGGGACAAACCGCATATAATATTAATGTTAATAAGTTAAAGTAAATATTATTTTAAAAGGAGAGTAACAAATGAAGGGTTTTGTAGAAATTTTAGATGTATTTGCAAGAGAAGTTATTGATTCAAGAGCTAATCCTACTATTGAGGTGGAAGTTGTTGTACAAGGAGACAGAGGAGACTGTGTAGCACGTGCTATCGTTCCATCTGGAGCATCAACTGGTGAGTTAGAAGCGTTGGAACTACGTGATGGCGATTCTGCTCGTTACCTAGGCAAAGGAGTATTAAAAGCAGTTGAGAATGTAAATACAATAATTGCTAAAGAAATAATCGGAATGAATGCTCTAGATCAAGTGGCTATTGATAACAAATTAATAGAATTAGACGGAACTGATACTAAAGAAAAATTAGGTGCAAATGCAATCTTAGGTGTATCTATGGCAGTTGCAAAAGCAAGTGCAGAAGCTCTTAGTATGCCTTTATATCAATACTTAGGAGGATTTAATGCGAAAGTATTACCTGTTCCTATGATGAATATCTTAAACGGTGGAGAGCACGCAGATAACACTGTTGATTTACAAGAATTTATGATAATGCCAGTTGGGGCAAAAAGCTTTAGAGAAGCTCTTAGAATGTGTGCTGAAGTTTACCATACTCTTAAAAAAGTTCTTAATTCAAAAGGGCTTGCAACAGGTGTAGGTGATGAGGGTGGATTTGCTCCAGACCTTGCAAGTGCAGAAGAAGTATTAGAGCTTATTGTAGAAGCTATTAAAAAAGCTGGATATAAGCCAGGGGAGCAAATGAGAATTGCACTAGATTCTGCTGCTTCTGAGCTATATAATGATGCTGATGGAAAATACTACTTTAAAGGCGAAAGCAAGATGAAAGGACAAGAAGTAGTAAGAACATCTGCAGAACTTGTTGAATACTATGAAGACTTAGTAAATAAATTCCCAATCATCTCTATTGAAGATGGTGTTGGCGAAAAAGACTGGGAAGGTTGGAAACTGCTTACAGATAAGTTAGGAGACCGTGTTCAATTAGTAGGAGACGACTTATTTGTTACTAATACTAGTATTTTAGAAAAAGGTATTAGAAAAGGCGTTGGAAATTCAATCCTTATTAAAGTTAACCAAATTGGTACTTTAACTGAAACATTTAATGCGATGGAAATGGCAAACAGAGCAGGATACACTGCAGTAGTTTCTCACCGTTCAGGAGAGTCAGAAGATACTACAATTGCAGATATCGTAGTTGGAGTTAATGCTGGACAAATCAAAACAGGAGCTCCAGCTAGAGCAGATAGAACTGCAAAATATAATCAACTGCTAAGAATAGAAGAAGAATTAAAAGATGCTGCAGAATTTAGAGGATTAGGTTCATTCTTTAACATTATGTAGAGTCAAGTAAGCTAGCAGGAGCTGAGTCTCCTGCATTCTAAATTATTATAATTTAAGTCGCGTATAGTTTATGCGACTATTTTTTTTACAAGAATAAGGAGTGTGCCATGAAACCAAGAATACTAGAATTACTAGAAGAAAATTGCAAATATACTATAGAAGATTTATCAACCATGACAGGATTGTCACAAAAAGAAGTGGCAGATATAATAAAAGATTTAGAAAATACTCAAGTAATTTGTGGATATAAAACGTTAATTAACTGGGATAAGGTAGATGACAAAGAGCTTGTAACTGCATTAATAGAAGTTAAGGTAGTTCCGCAACGTGGCGAAGGATTTGATAAAATTGCACAGCGTATTTATATGTTTGAAGAGGTAAAATCAGTTTACTTAATGTCTGGAGGATTTGATTTAACTGTTATAATAGAAGGGTCTACAATGAAAGATGTTGCCATGTTTGTTGGACAAAAACTTGCTATATTAGATAGTGTATTAAGTACGGCTACACATTTTGTACTAAAAAAATATAAAGACCATGGAGTGATATTTGAAGAGATTAAAAAAGATGCCAGAATGGTGGTGTCTCCATGAATATTCAAATTTCTAAGAAAGTTAGAGATATGCCCCCATCGGGTATAAGAAAATTTTTTGACATAGTCTCTGAGATGGATGATGTTATATCTCTAGGAGTGGGGGAGCCAGATTTTGACACGCCTTGGCATGTTAGAGAGGAAGCTATATATTCATTAGAACAAGGCAAGACGGTGTATTCTGCAAATGCAGGTATGTTACCTCTTAGGGTTGAGATTTCTAATTATATGCATAGAAAATTTAATCTACAATATAATGCTATAGATGAAGTATTGGTTACGGTTGGCGGAAGCGAGGGGATAGACATATCTCTAAGAACGCTATTAGAACAAGGGGATGAAGTGTTGATACCAGAGCCATCATTTGTTGCGTATATGCCATGTACGGTATTTGCAGGAGGGGTGCCTGTGCCTGTTGCAACAAAGGTAGAGAATGAATTTAGATTAACTGCAGATGAGATAGAAAATGCAATTACAGATAAAACTAAGATATTAATTTTACCATACCCAAACAATCCTACTGGTGCAATTATGGAAAAAGCAGAGCTAGAAGAGATTGCTAAGGTAATTATAAAACATGATTTAATAGTGTTATCAGATGAGATATATGCAGAATTAACGTATGGTGTAAAACATACTTCTATTGCTTCTATAGAAGGAATGTATGAAAGAACGATAATTCTTAGTGGATTATCTAAAGCTTATGCTATGACTGGATGGCGAATAGGGTATGCACTGGGTCCAAAAGAGGTTATTGAAGCTATGACAAAAATGCACCAATACGTCTTGATGTGTGCACCGACAACTAGTCAATATGCCGCAATAGCAGCTCTAAAAAACGGAGACTCTGATATCCAAAATATGGCTCGTGCATATGATGAAAGACGCAGGATTATGGTAGCAGGGTTTAGAAAAATGGGCTTATTTTGTTATGAACCGAAAGGGGCATTTTATGTATTTCCATCTATTAAAGAAACGGGAATGACAAGTGTAGAATTTTGTGAGCAGCTATTAAAGCAAGAAAAAGTAGCAGTGGTGCCAGGAGATGCATTTGGAAAATCAGGAGAAGGACATATAAGATGTTCATATGCATACTCTGTAGGAGAGTTAAAAGAGGCATTATCAAGAATAGCAAATTTTGTTAAAACGCTAATTTAGTAGGCAAATGAGCGTGGATATGTTAAAATTATTTAAAATGTGTTACGAGAGTGTATTTTAATACAAATGATATGTCGATAAAAGAATTGTAGAGGTGGATATTAAGATTCTTTGCCTCTACAACTTGAAATATAACACATTAACTATTAACAAGAGAGGTGCAATTATGGCTGATAAAGATGCAAAAAAAGATGACAAAAAAGACGCTAAGAAAGATGATAAAAAACCGGCTAAAAAAGCTAAAGTTAGCAAGGAAGGTGTTGCTTATTGTAACGATCTGGTGAGTTATGATAATAAAAGGATAGGAATTGCGAAATACGATAAAAAAATGTTAACCGACCCAAATAGAGGTCACTGGGAAAATTTAGATGATAATCTATTAGCAGATAGTAAAACTTATTATCGGAGCCCAATTAATGATATAAAAGATGGATATATTGGTATAGATTTTGGAACTAGAACTACAACAGTTTCATTTCTGGACAAAAACTCATTACTCTGGCCGATGCGAGTTGGAGCACCAGATTTACAAAAGCCAATTTCTAAATATGATTTTGAACTGCCGTCTATTATTGATTTCACTAACATAGAAAAATTTATGGAAGATTATAAAACAGCAGATGGTAGACCATTAACTAACTGGGCGGACATAAGCATTGCTCACAGTGCAACAAATAAATTTTTAAAGGCAAACAGTGCAAGTTATTCAAGTTTTATGTCACAGTTAAAAAAGTGGTGTATCTCAAAACATACAAATTTACGATTAAAAGATAAGCAAGATGCTACATATGAATTAAATGCATTTTTAGAATTGGAAGATGACGGATTTAATCCAGTCGAAATATACGGTTATTATCTGGGGTCATTTATTAATAATATGTATAACGGTGTATACCTAAAATATATTATATCATATCCACCGTCATATGAATTAGAGATTGCAGATAAAATTGTAGAAAGTTTTAAAAAGGGTATAAAAAAATCTCTACCAGCAAAAATCGTAGAGAATTCACAAATTATGAATGAATTTAGTGTAATCTCAGGTATAAGTGAGCCAACCGCTTGTGCCATATCTAGCCTTATAGGATATGGATTTGAGCCACAAGATGATGAAGCTGTGTTTTACAGTGTATTCGATTTTGGAGCTACAACTACAAACTTTAACTTTGGATTGTATAAAAGGTCGGTAGAAGATATGCGATATACATATACCATTGATGAGTTAGGCGTGCAAGGTAATAGATACTTAGGAGGCGAAATTTTACTAGAGCTACTAGCTTATGAGGTATTTGTAAATAATAAGAAGAAATTACTTAAGAAGAAAATTCAATTTACTCGTCCTTTGGGTGGCCACAAATTTATGGGGGATCAAGCATTTATTAGCCAATCTGAAGAGGCTAAGATGAATATGGTATCATTAATGAATAAATTACGTCCACTTTGGGAAGAAACTAAAAAGGTATGGTCAAGTGTTAAAGTCGTTTTATATAACAGAGATGGAGCCAAAAAGAAAATCAGGGTAAAAGTTAAGCATAAAGCTTTGTATGATATATTAAATAAACATATAGAAGAAGGGATTTTAGACTATTTTAAATTTATTCGCCATACATGTAATCAGTATGAGCTGTATCCTCCAAAAGTAAATATTTTTCTAGCAGGAAATAGCAGTAAATCTAGATTAGTGCCGAGATTATTTAATAAAATTGCACCTGAGATAGTAAACGAGTGGAATAACGATATAGAAATAATATATAAACAGCAAGAACAAATTAAGCAAGATAATACAGATGATATAGATATGTTACAAGATATGCTAACTGGTGATTTGGAAGATGCATTTGATATGCAAGAAGATGCATTTGATATGCAAGAAGATGCATTTGATATGCAAGAAGATGTATTGAATATGCAAGAAGATGCATTTGATATGCAAGAAGATGTATTGGATATGCAAGAGGAAACACCAGAAGAAGATGCATTGAATATGCAAGAGGAAACACTAGAAGAAGATGCATTTGATATGCAAGAAGACGCACCAGACACGCTAGACGTAGAAAAAGAACCGAACCCAGAAGAAAATCGTATAGTTTTAGCTAAAGATTTATTTGCTATATTCCCAAAATTAGGTACAAAAGAAGCAAAAAACATACAAAGTAAGATTAAAATTCATGAAGATAATCAAATTATAGCTGATATGGGCGAGATGAGTGTTACGTTTGGAGTATTAAAAGGTAGAGTAGGTGGTAAGATTAATGTAAAATACCATAACAGAACAGAAGATGGGCAAATTAAATTCCTTTATTATGTTGGAGACAGCGACATAAATAATAGTTTGGTAGAGAAATTAACTCCTCATACACCTTATGGTGAATGGGTATTATATACGCCTGCCACCTGTGAGGAAGTAGAAATATATTATACAATATTCCCAGTAATAAAAAATAAAAAATTGAGTATAAAAAACACTCGCAAACATACCATCAATTTGCCAGAAGTTTATGGGGCAGATACATTTATTTATATAAGAGCAATAGAGCCGGCTAAGATAGAATATATGGTTGGTCAAGAAGATGAGATGGGAGAAATACAAGAAGTACAACAAGGAGAAATTATTGAATTTACAATCGCATAAGCAAACACATATAGGTACCATATGTATAGAAGAAATAGATAATGAGGTGATTTCTATAAAATTTGTGCAACCACATAAAGATAGCATAAATTCATTATTAGCAGAAAAAGCCTTTAGCCAACTAGAAGATTATTTGCAAGGCAATTTATATCAGTTTAGTTTTCCGTATAAATTGATAGGAACTTCGTTTCAACATAAAGTATGGAACAGTTTGTTACAAATTCCATACGGCCAAACAACGTCGTATAAAGATATAGCTATAAAAATTGGTATGCCAAAAGCGTATAGAGCTGTTGGACTTGCTAATAATAAAAATCCACTAATGATTGTTGTGCCATGCCACAGAGTAATAGGTGTTAATGGAAAATTAGTGGGTTATGCTGCAGGAACACATATAAAACAACAACTTTTGCAACTAGAACAAGTTGGCTATAACTCATAATGTAGAAGTTTCAGAAAGAAGGAGATTTTATGAGTATTACAAAGGTATTACCAGGTATTGGCCTTGCGTTAATAATAGCAACAGTAGCAACAGTAATTGAAAATTTATTACCCGTTCATTTAATTGGAGCTTCTGTAATATCACTCTTTATTGGTATGCTTATGAATATGGTATTAAAAATGGATACGGTAAAGATAGGGATAAAATTTACCTCCAAAAAGATATTAAGACTTGCAATTATTTTGCTAGGAGCGTCTCTTAGTATACAAACAATATTGCGAGTGGGACAATTGTCTCTTGTAGTTATGTGTGCAACATTACTGACCTGTTTTGGCGGAGG
>MDJN01000112.1 GCA_001995005.1 Candidatus Parepulonipiscium sp. PG-Nun2H_MBin03
TAATATTGAGAACTATAATTTGGTGCTTCTTTAGTGATGTGAATGTCGTGCGGATGACTTTCTTTTAATCCTGCATTAGTTATGCGTACAAACTGAGCATTATTTCGCAATTCTTCTATATTACTGGCTCCGGCATATCCCATGCCAGCACGCAAGCCTCCTACCATCTGAAAAATAGTATCAGCCACCACTCCTTTATACGCAACTCTTCCTTCAACGCCTTCTGGAACTAATTTTTTAGCATCATTTTGGAAATATCTATCTTTGCTTCCATCCTCCATAGCAGCAATAGACCCCATGCCTCTGTATACTTTATATTTTCTTCCTTGATATAATTCCATAGCTCCAGGACTTTCTTCACAACCTGCAAGTATTGAACCCATCATACAAACGCTTGCACCCATCCCCAAAGCTTTCACCGCATCTCCTGAATATTTTATGCCTCCATCTGCAATTATTGGAACATTATACGGTTTTGCCGCTTCTGCACAATTTTCTATTGCTGTAATTTGCGGAACTCCAACACCGGCAACTACTCTAGTGGTACAAATTGAGCCTGGTCCTATCCCAACTTTTACTGCATCTACACCAGCTTCTATTAACGCAATTGTCGCATCTTTTGTAGCCACATTACCTGCTATTACTTGCAGAGTTGAGTATTTATTTTTTATCTTCTTTATAGTATCTATTACGCCTTGAGAGTGTCCATGTGCTGTATCTATAACTACTACATCAACTTTAGCCGCTACCAACGCCTCTACTCTTTCCATAACGTCACTTGTTGCTCCAATAGCCGCTCCTGCAAGTAACCTACCTAGAGAATCTTTTGCCGATTGTGGATATCTTATAGTTTTTTCAATGTCTTTAATGGTGATTAACCCTTTTAAATTTCCGTCTTTATCTACTATAGGAAGTTTTTCTATTCTATGTTTTGCAAGTAATTCTTTAGCATCATTTAAAGTTGTTCCCTCAGGTACTGTTACTAAATTATTACTGGTCATAACTTCATATATTTTTTTATTATAATTTGTTTCAAATCTTAAGTCACGGTTAGTTAATATGCCTACTAGCTTACCATTTTCAGTAATAGGCACTCCTGATATACGATATTTTGCCATTAAGTCATTCGCTTCATATACATAATGGTTTTGCGATAGGAAAAACGGGTCTGTTATAACACCATTTTCAGAGCGTTTTACCTTATCCACTTCATCCGCTTGTTTTTGGATGCTCATATTTTTATGGATAATTCCAATGCCACCTTGTCTGGCTATTGCAATGGCCATATTTGCTTCTGTTACCGTATCCATTCCTGCACTAACAAAAGGTACGTTTATAGTTATATTTCTTGTCAGATTAGTAGTTAAATTCACATCTTTAGGCAGTACATTTGAATAAGCTGGAATTAGCAAAATATCATCAAATGTCAATCCTTCTTGTATAATCTTTGACATATCATTTTTCCTCCCAAAAATTTTTAGTATTATTATACCATAACTTGTCAACTACCCAATACTTGCATAAATGGCAATTAACTTTCTTTTAATATCTTCTTTAGAAATTTCCCTGTATAAGAGCCATCTATATTTGCAACTTCTTCTGGGGTTCCCTTTGCAACAATTTTTCCGCCTCTAACTCCGCCTTCTGGGCCTAAGTCAATGATATAATCAGCTACCTTAATCACATCTAGATTATGTTCTATAACTACAACAGTATTTCCCATTTCCACCAGCCTATCTAATATTCCTATAAGTTTGTGCACATCTGCAAAGTGTAGCCCAGTGGTTGGCTCATCTAGTATATACATAGTTTTGCCTGTGCTTCGTTTGCTCAGTTCAGTGGCCAATTTAACTCTTTGAGCTTCGCCGCCGGATAACGTAGTTGATGGTTGTCCTAACCTAATATATGATAATCCTACATCTACTAAAGTTTCTAATTTCCTTTTTATATTAGGGATATTTATAAAAAAGTCATATGCTTCTTCAACTGTCATGTTTAAGATATCAGAAATATTTTTATCTTTATAAGTCACCTCTAACGTTTCTCTGTTATATCTTTTACTGTTACACACTTCGCATGGCACATATACGTCTGGCAAAAAGTGCATTTCAATTTTCAATACCCCATCGCCTCTACAAGCTTCGCATCTTCCTCCTTTTACATTGAAACTAAATCTTCCTTTTTGATAACCTTTCATTTTAGCTTCTTTAGTATTGGCAAATACATCTCGTATCAAATCAAATACGCCTACGTAAGTGGCCGGATTTGAACGTGGCGTTCTGCCTATTGGAGATTGGTCTATATGAATTACTTTATCTAAGTTTGTAATTCCTTCTATATCTTTATGCCTCCCAGGTTTTACTTTTGCACGGTTTAAGTCCCTTGCCAGCCTTTTCAGCAAAATCTCATTTATTAGCGTACTTTTCCCAGAACCTGATACTCCTGTTATACAAGTTAGCACACCTAGCGGTATCTGCACATTTATATTATTTAAGTTATTTTCTTTTGCTCCTATTATTCCTAATTTAGCACCGTTACATTGTCTACGATTTTGTGGAATTTCTATCTTACTTCTCCCACTTAAATAATTTGCTGTTAAAGAATTTTTATTCTTAATTATCTTTTTAAGCGGCCCTGATGCTATTACTTGTCCACCATGCTCACCAGCTCCTGGGCCTATGTCCACTATCCAGTCAGCAGCCTCCATTGTATCAGCGTCATGTTCTACTACTATTAGAGTATTACCCAAATCCCTTAACCTAATTAGCGTTTTTATTAGTCTTTCATTGTCTTTCTGATGCAATCCTATACTTGGTTCATCTAGTATATATAACACTCCAACCAACCCTGAACCTATTTGAGTTGCAAGTCGTATACGTTGTGCTTCCCCACCAGATAGTGTATGCGATGAGCGTGATAGAGATAAGTAATTTAGCCCTACATCAACCAAAAATCCTAATCTTGCATTTATCTCTTTTAAAATCTGCTCACCAATTATCTTAGCTCGTGGGCTTAACTGCAAATTCAAAAAAAATTGTTGTAAATCTCCTATAGATAGCTGAGTCACTTCGTATATATTTTTATCTTCTAACGTAACTGCCAAAGCTTCTTGTTTTAGTCTAGCTCCTTTACACGTTTTACAAGGTATGCTTGTCATCAAAGATTCATATTCAGCTCTCATTCCATCACTAGTCGTTTCAGCATATTTTCTTTTTATATCTCCTATAATACCTGTAAATTCATAATCATATGTTCTTGTACCATATTCACCTGAAAAGGTAAATCTGACTTTTTCTGGTGCACCGTATAATATAACATTTTGTACTTGTTCAGATAAATCACAGAATGGAGTATTTAAATTAAACTTATATCTTTGCATAAGTTGCGAAAATAATGCATACGCATAGCTATCTTGATTTGCTATTGATCCCCAGCCCATCACTGCTATTGCACCTTGTTTTAGTGTAAGTTTAGGGTTTGGAATTACCAAATCCTTATCTACTTCTAACCTTTGTCCCAGCCCTGTGCATGTGGGGCAAGCACCATATGGGTTATTAAAAGAAAATAATCTCGGTTCAACTTCTTCTATACTAATATTGCAATCAGCACAAGAAAAACTTTGGCTAAATTGAATTATCTGCTCATTATTTACACTTATAGATAATATGCCCCCTGTAAGTTTCATCACTGTTTCTATAGAATCTGTTAGTCGCTTTTGGATATTAGGTTTTATAATTAATCTATCAACAACTATCTCTATAGTATGTTTCTTCTTCTTGTCCAATACCACATCTTCTTCTGTTAAATCTATTATAGTACCATCAATATTTGCACGGATGTAACCTTGTTGCACAGCAGATGCAAGTATCTTTGTATGCTCTCCTTTTCGTCCTCTTACAACTGGTGCAAGTAATTGTATCTTTGAGCCCTCTGGTAATTTCATTATGTTATCCACCATCTGGTCTATAGTTTGCTTTTTTATCTCTTTGCCACACTTAGGACAATGCGGTACGCCTACTCTGGCATACATCAATCTTAAGTAATCGTATATTTCTGTTACTGTGCCCACTGTTGAGCGTGGATTTTTGCTGGTTGTCTTTTGGTCTATAGAAATTGCGGGCGATAAGCCATATATATTATCCACATCTGGTTTTTCCATCTGTCCTAAAAATTGGCGTGCATATGCAGACAACGATTCAACATACCTTCGTTGTCCTTCTGCATATATCGTATCAAACGCAAGCGATGATTTCCCAGAGCCACTTAGCCCAGTAAATACTATCAGCTCATTCCTATTTAAATCTAAATCTATGTTTTTTAAATTATGCTCTCTCGCACCTCTTATAATTAACTTATTTTTCATTCTTTCTCCTTAAATACAATGTATTAAGTATTTTACTACCTAATACATTATTCTTTATAGATAAGATGTAAATCTTTTAAAAGCTTGTATTCCGCTGGTATCTAGCTTATACACACCTGCATATTCTAGCACCTTGCTAAATTTATCACCTAATGCAGATATTACATATTTATCTATATCTTGACTAATATAACCTATTTTTAATGCTTCAGCCCAGTCTTTGTGATAATCTTCTATTGTATTAGGCTGGTTTAATATATACTTTTTAACTTCTTCTAATTCATTTAATAGCCGGCCGGGTAAAATTGCAAGTCCCATAACCTCTATCAATCCAATATTTTCCTTTTTAATATGATGCACATCTGCATGTGGGTGAAAAATGCCTAAAGGATTTTCATTTGATGTACGGTTATTTCTTAAAACTATATCCATCTCATAATTCTCACCATTTCTTCTGCAAATAGGCGTAACAGTATTATGCGGTGTATCACCCGTTTTAGCAATAATATTTACACTTTCATCTGAATAGTTTTTCCATTTTTCATGAATTTCAGTACTAATTTTTGATATTTCTTGCTTATCAGTACCAGATAATCTTATGGTTGACAAAGGCCAATTAATTGCCCACGCTTTTACAGTACTATTTAACGAAATGTCAAATAATTTGGTCGCCTTGTTCATAGGAAAAGTATAATTTCCACCTTGATAATGCTCATGGGATAAAATCGAACCCCCTACAATAGGTAAATCCGCATTTGAGCCTATAAAATAATGCGGTAACAATGTCGTAAAATCTAGCAAATTATTAAATGTATCTTGATTTATTTGCATAGGTATATGACTTGTTGATAATACAATACAATGCTCATTATAATAAAGGTAAGGCGAATATTGCATGCACCACTGCCTGTTGTTTAGTGTCATCCTAATCATACGGTGATTTGCTCTGTCAGGTTGCTTTATATTGCCCTCATATCCTTCATTTTCTACACATAATAAACACGCTGGGTAAGTTGTACTTGGTGCATTTTTAAGCAGCTCAATCTCCTTAGGGTCTTTTTCCGGTTTGGATAGATTGATTGTCACTTTTAAATCACCATAAATTGATTGGGTAGTATATTCTTTATTTTTAGCTATTCTTTCCACTTTGATGTAGTTACAATTTTTACTTTGGTTATAAAACCAATTTGTAGCAACTTCAGGGCTTTGTTCATACAGCTTATAAAATTTGTTGTTTACTACAGAAGGCTTATCTAAAAATTCATTCATAATATCGGATGAGAAAATATCTCTATATTGCGTTGTGTCTTCTATTATGTTTTTTTCTACTGCTATATCACATATTGCATCTAAAGTTTGGTACAAATTCAGCTCACAAGTTTGTTGTGTTACATCGCTTGCGTCTTGTTTCATTTTTGCTAATATCCTATTAAATACATATATTATGTCTTCTTGCTCTATTAGTTTGTTATCAATACCTATTTGTATTAACCTATTAATTAGATGTGTCATTCTATACTCCTATCATAATTGTATCGGTCCATTCCCAATCTCAGCAATATAAAAAGATGCCTCATAGCCTATCTTATCTAACTGAACCTCCCACAGCTAAAGCAGTCGGGTTCTAAAAGTTATTAAAAACTTTATTTAAGAAGTTTGGAAGTCTAAGCNACTCTTATTCTTATCGGCGTGTCCAGTTCGCCTCTACTGTATAGAGCTTCTAAGCTCACAACTCTACTTTTTCTTAATATATTTAATGCTCCATTACAATCTGCGTTATATACAGGCATTTTATCCTTATCAAAAAAACTTGCTTTGCTTGTTATACCACTGATTAATGGATTTCAACTTTCTACCGTCTACTATAAAACTTTCACCTGTATTAGTTACGCAAGTTGCTAAATTATTTATACCTACATCTATAGCCAGTGCTTTTTGTTTGTTTAATTCTCTCTGAGTTTCATCTGCTTCATAAGTGTATTGAATTTCAAAGAACCTAGCATTTGATTTTGGTATTATTCTAATTTCTTTTATTTTCTTTTCTGCTAACTTTGGTGCCAATTTAAGATTTTAAATTCTTCTTTATGAAAGTTGTTTCGTTGTAAGATACATTATTTTCACCTCGCTTTCAAAAGATGATTATAACATAACTTAACTTCAATATATAGTAAGAAAAATATTTTAAGTTTTTAATAAAATTTAGAACCGTATCTTTAACTGATACGGGAGGTTGTCGTTCACATAGAAACGCTACTTTCTATGCAGTCTTNCCTTTCGGNAGACCTCTTTATGTTTCCATAAAGCACAGACTATATCTTCTCCCTCAGCCAATTTATTTTCTCCTCTTTAGAAGAGTCTATATATTGCTGTTAGGGGCTACCCACTTCCACCATCAATCACTTATGGTGTACGACCCTCAAGAGGTCTAGTCGTTGAACGTTCCCCTTAATATTTTGCTCTCCTCTTTGAAGAGAAAAATACCGATGGGGCTTCGCTGCTGATTNCCGATTGTTTGTAACCTTTAGGATTTAACCTTGGGTCATCTTGACTACTTCTTTCTACTTTCGTAACATTCACGTTTAGTTCTATTTCAAACTTACGTTGTAGTGAGTCAAGCTTTACGGATTTCCAGCAATTCAAGTAGTATATTGCAACGGTCTAGCCGTTGTCTACGTGCTAATTTCTCAACACGCTTACTGGATGAAGTAGGACTTTCATCCCACAGCTAAAGCAGTGGGTTTTTCCGTCCTTATCCTATAATTTCCATATGAAGTAACCCTAGGAAACCACATCTAAATCCAAAGCCTAACGCTATAGAAGTTTCAGGCTCAAAATTTAGTGCTGCATCATTTAGTTGTAACTTTTCAAGGCTATCTCTAAGGTCCCCATATTTTGCTCCATCAGCTGGGTACAATCCACAATATACCATAGGATTTACTTTTTTATATCCAGGCAGTGGTGCATCTGCCTCATTAGTAGCATCTGTAATAGTATCTCCAACACTCGTATCTTTTACATTTTTGATACTTGCAGTAATATATCCTACTTCGCCTGCCTTAATTCTCTCTGTTGGCCTAAATACACCCGCACCAAAATATCCTACCTCAACTACTTCAAATTCTGCTGTTGTTGCCATCATCTTAATTTTCATGCCTTTAGTAACTTGTCCTTCTTTAATTCGGCAAAATACAATTACTCCTTTATATGGGTCAAATAGTGAATCAAATATCAAAGCTTTTAATGGTGCATCTGCATCTCCTGCAGGTGATGGGATTACTTTTACAATCTGCTCTAAAACATCTTCTATATTTACGCCGTTTTTCGCCGATATTAGAGGTGCTGTGCTTGCATCTAAGCCTATTACATCTTCAATTTGTGTCTTAACACTTTCAGGGTCTGCGCTAGGCAAATCTATTTTATTAATAACGGGCATAATCTCTAGGTCATGCTCTAGTGCTAAATATACATTTGCAAGGGTCTGCGCCTCAATGCCTTGTGCTGCATCTACTATTAGTATAGCCCCTTCACATGCTGCAAGGCTTCGTGAGACTTCATAATTAAAGTCAACATGTCCTGGAGTATCTATTAAATTAAATACATATTCTATACCGTCTTTTGCTTTATAAATCAATCTTACTGCTTGGGATTTTATAGTTATGCCTCGTTCTCGCTCAAGGTCCATATTATCTAGAACTTGTGCTTGCATTTCTCTTTCTGTAAGAGTACCCGTCATTTGAATTATTCTATCTGCTAGAGTACTCTTACCATGGTCTATATGGGCAATTATACTAAAATTTCTAATCTTTTCTTGTCGTGTCATTTTATCTCCTTAAATTACTTAACTATATATATGTCGTAATTACTGCGTCTTAATTCGTAACCTATAGTCATATGGTCATAAGATGAATAGTCAGTAATCATACCTATGATTTCTAATATACTCCTAGATGTATATTCTTCTCCATTTTTTTTAACCGATAAAAATGTACTATAATTTGCATATTTTTTTCCTAGTCTATCTGAAATCTCAGCAAGTTCTTGCTCAGTTGTTATCTTTATTACAGTATGCTCATACTTATCTAGTTCATTTTTCTCATATGCATCTCTAAATTTAGCCAGGTTGTGTATGTCTTCAAAAAATAGAATGTTTAATGGTTCCTTTAATTGTTTCATGATGATCTCCCTTCTTAATCTAGCCTACCTATTTTTTAAATAATGTGAGATTGCTACTGCAGCTTCTTCCACAGTTAGAATATTCTCATCAATCTCTATACCATTATTAATTAACTCTTTAATTATATACTTTATTTGAGGTGGTGCAAGACCTATACCTTCTAATTCCTCTACATTTTTAAATACTTCTTTTGGAGTATTACAATATTTAACCTTACCCTTTTCTAATACGATTACTTTATCCACATACTTTGCAACATCTTCCATACTATGCGATATCAAAACAATAGTTATGCCTAAATTTTTATGCATATATTGCAGTTGATTAAATAATTCGTCCCTGCCTTTTGGGTCAAGCCCTGCTGTTGGTTCATCTAGTACTAATATTTCTGGGTTCATCGCCAATACCCCAGCGATTGCAACACGACGCTTTTGCCCCCCAGATAAAGAGAATGGAGTGTTTTGCCATATCTTTTCGGGAATACCCACCAATCGCAATGAATTTTCTACTCTCTTTTTAATCTCTTGTTCATCTAATCCTAAATTTGTTGGACCATATTCCACATCTTTATATACAGTAAGTTCAAATAACTGATGCTCTGGATATTGAAACACTAGGCCTACTTTATCCCTAAATTTAGTTTCTCCATTTATTAGTACCAAACCTTCAGTTGGTTTTATTAAACCATTAAAAGTTTGAATTAACGTACTTTTGCCAGAACCTGTATGTCCTATTATCCCCACAAATTCTCCTTTTTCTACTTTTATATTGATATTATCTAATACCTTCTTTTCAAATGAAGTATTTTGATTATATACATGTGTTAAGTCTTTAGTTTGAATTGCAAATGGCATCTACAACCTCTCTTACATCAAGAATTGAGCTGTCAAAATCAAAGCCATCTTGATTTAATAAATATATTAAATATGTTGTATCAGGTACATCAAGACCTATAGATTTTAACAACTTTACATTTTTAAACACTTCTTTAGGAGTCCCTTCTAAATATATTTTTCCTTTATCCATAATAATAATCCTATCAGCACACACAGCCTCTTGCATATAGTGTGTAATATGAATTATTGTTATACCATACGTTTTGTTTAGCGTAATCATCGTGTCCATAACTTGCTTTCTGCCAGCAGGATCAAGCATTGCAGTTGACTCATCAAAGATTATGCATTTTGGTTTCATGGCAATAATCCCAGCTATTGCAATTCTTTGTTTTTGCCCACCAGATAAGCCGTTTGGAGAATGCATCTTAAAATCACTCATACCAACTGTTTCTAATGCATCATCAACTCTTTGCCTAATTTCTTTTTGTGGTACCCCTAAATTTTCTACCCCAAATGCCACATCTTCTTCTACAATAGTTGCTACAATTTGGTTATCAGGATTTTGAAAAACCATTCCAACATTTTGGCGAACTTTCCATATATTGTCTTCTTTAGATAGGTCTAGATCATCTACTATTAAAGTTCCCGAATCGGGTTTTAAGATGCCATTAAAATGCTTTGCAAGTGTAGATTTACCAGAACCGTTATGTCCTAATATTACCAAAAATTCACCTTCTTTAATATCTAAAGTTAGTTTATCTAAGGCAGTTATAGTTTCAATAACTTCTCCTTTTTCATCTGTGTTAAAATATTTGTGAACTAAATCTTTGGCTGTAACTATCATTACTAGTACCTCGTATTTTAAAATAGTTGTATGACATTTCGCTTATATTGTAACTTATAACGCTAAAATTCGCAACTATTTTTTATAAGTAAAAAGCTATTAAAACTGGCATAGTTTTAATAGCTTTTTTATGTTCTAGGAATCTTTAGTATTTATTCCAAATACTTTAGCCAAAATTTTTCTCACAGCCTTAGGAGGAGTGATAACTTTAATTTTCATATAGTCTCACCTTCTTTAAAATAATAGATAAAATACCTTATATATCTATAATATGAAGTTTTTTCTAAAGTGTGACTATTTTTCAATCATTTGCTAAAATAATGAGTAATAATCCTTGCTTAATAGAAATCTTAGCATACTTTTGTATGACTACGTTACTTACGCCATACGGTTTTCCCATTTCAAACTCTCCATTATCTAAGCCATAAAAAAGCCCTTCTGTACTTACTCCTGTTACTTTTTTACTAAGCGGTAATAAACTAACTAAAGTATTTTCACGTCCTTTAATCTCTATGCTATTGTCTATTAAATATATATTATTATGAGTATTTATTATATTGCCTTTTACTCCTAAATTTAGTATCTTAAGTAGTAGTTGTACATTTGCAAATGAATGGTCAAATCTAGTCCCGATACCTGCAAAAATCGTAATTTCTGTTGCACCTATGCTTACTGCATAATCAACAGCACATTCTGTATCCGTTTCATCTTTTATAGGTTGTAATCTCTTTGTTTCAACAAAATTATATTTCTCTAGTAATGTCTTATCTACACTATCAAAATCTCCTATTAACAAATTTGGCGTAATATTTAATTTATCTGCATGATAGAGTCCATTGTCTGCACAAATAATATAATCATATTCTACAAGTGACTTACAAAACTTGTACTCTGCATACTCTCCATTTGCTAAAATAGCTACTTTCATCGTACACCTTCAAATACGTCATAAAACTTCTTAACTTGTGACATTACATCTTTAGATTCATATATAGCGGAACCAGCGACTATCACATTTGCACCTACTTTTACAACTTTTGCCACGTTTGCAAGCTTTATGCCGCCATCCACTTCAATTAATGTACCTTTTTTTGCCATTTTCTTAACTTGTGCTATCTTAGTTAAAGATTTATCAATAAATTTTTGTCCACCAAATCCTGGGTTTACACTCATTATAAGAACCAAATCTACATCTTTAATAATCTCTTCTAATGTAGATACTGGCGTTGCCGGATTAATTGCAACTCCTGCTTTTACCTTACATTCTTTAATTAGCTGAATAGTTCGGTCTAAGTGTTTACAAGTTTCTACATGTACTGTTAAAATATCTGCTCCAATTTGTGCAAACTCTTCAATATATTGGTCTGGGTTTTCAATCATCAAATGTACATCCATTATTGACTTTGTATATGGTCTAATCGACTTTACTACAGGGGCGCCTATACTTATATTAGGTACAAAATGGCCATCCATTACATCTACGTGTAAATACTTTACTCCTGCATTCTCTACTATTTCAATATCTCTTCTTAAGTTAGCAAAATCTGCTGCTAAAATTGATGGTGCTAAATGTATCATAATCTTCTCTGCTACTTAAAATATGGACATATATATCCACACATCAAGAAAATTCCTTATTCATCGTGTCTGATTTCGCTATATTGCTTGCTACCGTCATTTGATATAACACTCCAAAGGCGTAACTTCCCGACTAGTCATCGGTACCAATTTATAATATCTATGCCATTATAAATTTTGCTTATCTAAGGTTGCTACTTGCATTATAATCTCTGTCAATCGCTATTCCACATCTATTACAACGGATATTTAACAGCCTTTGATGAAGTCTTTGTACCTTTAATATTTGCTTTGGGATATTTTGTCTAGTAGCTCTCCCTTCTTTATTTTAATTTTGTTTGAGTTTATAACATTCGTATTTCCTCGAATGTCTTGTTGGTTCTCTTTTTAAATCTCTTTTCTAGATACTTTACTTTTGTTTATATTACCTTGCACTATCTCTGTGCTATCTGATTTTTGTACTTTCTAAGTCCGTAAACCCTGCAACTAAATATATGCAATTTGATTACAGTAACTTTTGTATACTCTCAATATCGTTTATGAATGTAGTATCGACAATTAACAAAATTTCTAAATACTACTAATTCACCACTTTTTATTATTCTTTAACTCTTCATAGTAACTTACATAACTGTTATAACGAGATTTATAAATTAGATTATTCTCAAACGCTTCTTTAACTTTACAATTTGGCTCATGAATATGGTTACACTCTTTAAATTTGCATTCAGAAGCATATTTTCTAAATTCTATAAAACAGTCTTTAAGCTCTTGCTCTGTCACATTCGCAAACTGTAGAGAAGTGAAGCCTGGTGTATCTAACACATATCCGCTATTATCTAATTTTAATAATTCTACATGCCTAGTTGTATGTTTACCTCTTTTTATTTTACTACTTACTTCGCCAGTTTGCAAGGCAAAATTTGGGCATATCGAATTTAAAATTGTTGATTTGCCAACTCCCGATGGCCCTGCAAAAAATGAAGTTTTGTCCTTTAAAAGCTCTGCAATTAATTCTACATTTTGGTTATTTTTTGCAGATATAGTATAAATTTCATATCCGGTTAATTTATATCCTTTTACTATTTTTTTATACTCATCACTTTTTATATCGTCTAATTTATTTAGTATAATAATAGCATGTATATTTGCTTTTTCCATCATTACTAAAAATCTGTCTAGTAAATCTATATTCATAGCAGGGTATGATAGAGAAAATACAATTAATCCTTGGTCTACATTAGCTACGGGTGGTCTGATTAACTGATTTTTTCTAGGTAATATCTCTTCTATGCTCCCTTGTAAATAATCTGTACTTCCCACATAGTCTGTTATACTTACTTTTACCAAATCTCCAATCAAAGGAGATTGTTTATCGTTTCTAAATTTGCCCCTTGCCTTACATTCATATACACGTTCGTCAGTCTGTACATAGTAAAATCCCGCAATTCCTTTTATGATTTTGCCCTCTATCACCAAAAACCTCCTTACCTAAAACTTAAATGGATCTTTCCACCAAGCTTGAGAATCAAAATAAACTACTAAAGTACCCTCTCCCTGTCCCGTTAAACTTATAGCATATGGAAATTGGTCCTTATCTACAACAGAATCAAACATCGTTCTTTCTCCTTCATCAGATTGAAAAGTCACTAGTACATGTACAGTTGTTTTTGTTTCATCTTCTGCTAATTGTTCAGGCAATTTTATATTGTACATCTTAGGTATAGCAATCATTATATCTTGTTCTATATCGTCTAGGTTAAATTCTTCTTCCGGTTCTTGTAGGATTTCTTCTAATGTTTCTTCTAAATCATCTACTATACTAACCGGTTCTGGGCCTAAACTAACCGAAATATCAATCTTTGTGCTAGGGTCAATATTTCTATTTGCTGGAATGCTTTGATATATTACAATACCTACATCATCAGTATTACTATATTCATGATCTATATCTCCTAAAGATAATCCGTATGATGCTAATGTACTTGTTGCATTATTTATAGATAGACCATATAAATTAGGCATAATAATATATTTTTGTCCGGCTCCTAAGCTTACCACCAGCTCCACCACATCACCTTTATTTAATGTAGTATTCCCTTTAGGATGTTGGTCAATCACTTTTCCTATTTCCACATAATTGCTAGTTTCTCTTTCTATAGTAAATAAAAGACCGCTTTCTTCTATTAAGGTTTGTGCTTTTGCATTATCTAATGATATTACGTCCGGCACCTTTACACTAGTATCTTCTGGAGTTATTGCCAGTACTACTTGAATTGTCGAATTAGGCACCAGTGTGGAATTACTATCTGGCATCTGCTCTATAATAGTACCTTCTTTAGCAGTCGTCGTCTCTCGTTCTCCAACTTGCTCTACTAAGAATAAGCTCTCACCCGCAATTTCTCCTGCTTGCTCAATAGTTTTTCCTATCAAATTAGGTACTTCTTGCGATTTAACTACGCCATCGGCAGGTTTTTTAAAAAAGAAAAACATGAGTACTATTACAGCCAGCAATACTAACGTTACTGATATTCCACTTACAATTGCTACCCACTTTGAAACTGTAGATAATACCTCTTTATTTCCTTCTAAACTTTGACTCTCATTATATAAACCTTGTGTCATAAGATTATCACTATTAACTTCATCTGGCGTTGCCAATATGGTTTGTGACAAAAAATCGTCGTTTTGCAAAACAGTATTTGGGTTAGTTTTTGCGTGTTGTAGTGCAAAAATCATGCTGTCTGCACTTTCAAATCTCATACTAGTTGATTTATTAGTAGCCTTTATTATAACTTCTTCTAGTGCACTGCTAATATACGAATTATAAATAGACGGTTTTGGTAACGGGTCATTAATATGTTTAATGGCTATAGTTACATGATTATCCGATTCAAAAGGTAACTGTTTTGTTATCATCTCAAATAAAATAATTCCACACGAGTATAAGTCACTGGTTTCACTAGAATGTCTACCTTTTGCTTGCTCTGGCGAAAAGTAATGCACAGAGCCATATGCATCCCCATTTAATACAATAGTAGATGTATTTACAGCTTTTGCTATGCCAAAATCAGTCACCTTTAAAATTCCATCTTCTGTAACCATTATATTTTGCGGCTTTATGTCTCTATGAATAATATTTTTCTGATGTGCTTCTTTTAGTCCAGTCAAAATTTGTATAGCATAATCTATTGTCCTTTGCTCCGTAAATGGAGCTTCTTTTCCAATAAGGTCTTTTAAGGTTGAACCTTTTATATATTCCATGACTATATAATTTAGTTCCTTATCGTTTCCAACGTCATACACTCCTACTATATTTGTATGAGATAAACTAGCAACTGACAAAGCCTCTCCATGGAACTTTTTTACAAATTCTTTATCAATGCTTAATTCACCTTTTAGTATTTTAATAGCCACAAAGCGTTTAAGCCTATTGTCTTCTGCTTTATAAACTATAGAGGTTGCGCCTGCACCAATTTTACTAATTATTGTATATCTATCTCCTAGCAGTCTTCCTGGTTCTAGCAACATTTACTACACCTCCTTACCTAAAATAATTGCAATATTATCATTCCCACCTCTAGTATTTGTGGTCTCTATCAGCTCATCTACTATAACATGTAAATCTCTTTCTTCCCTATAGACAATTTCTAAAATTTCCTCATCTTGTACTGTTGTTGTAAGTCCATCAGAACACATAAGTATATATTCTACATGTGTCATTTCACACATAAAATTATCAACTTTTACTTTATCAAAACTCCCTACAGCACGAGTAATCATATGGCTCATAGGGTGAAAATTCATCTCATCATAAGTAATAACCCCATTATCATACATTTCACGCACCAAAGAATGATCTGTTGTAAGCTGTATTATTTGATTTTTATTCATAGCATATACTCTCGTATCTCCAACATGAGAGATGTATATGCTACCATCAATAATAGTCGCCACAGTTAGCGTAGTACCCATTCCTTGTAACTTTTCTTCACGCATAGCCATCTGATTGACTACAAAATTCGCATGGCTTATTGCGCGTGTTAATAAATTTGTAATTAATTCTGGTGTATCAAGTACCACTTCATCATGTTCTTTTATATACTCACAAAATGTTTTTATGGCACATGTGCTTGCTATATCACCGCTATTATATCCTCCCATACCGTCAGCTACAATGTATAGATTAGGAAGCTTTCCTATTTTAGTATCTTGAAGAAATATATTATCTTGGTTATTTCTTCTTTTTAATCCTATATCTACTTTACCTACTGCTATCATCTTTCTCACCCCTTATTTTCTAAGTATCTTCTTCTTAGTTGCCCGCACGCAGCATCTATATCCTCACCTAACTTTCTTCTTATAGTAGTCTCTATTCCATAAGATTGTAATATTTTACAAAATTCTTTTGCATTTTTACTACTATCGAATTCACATTCTTCAATTTTATTAACCGGAATTAAATTTATATGACACATAATATTACTTAGTAGTTGTGCTAAATCTCTAGCATCCTGTTCACTATCATTTTGTCCATTTATTAGTGCATATTCAAAACTAATTCTTCTATTAGTAGTATTACTATATATTTTAGCAGACTTTAATAGGTTTTGTAAGTTATATTTCCTAGCTATAGGCATAATTTTTTCTCTTTTTTCATTATTTGTTGCATGTAGCGATATGGCAAGAGTTATTTGCAAATTTAATTTAGATAATTCTATTATTTGCGGAACTAATCCGCACGTTGAAAGCGTTATATGTCTTTGACCTATATTCTGAGCATGTTCGTTATTTATTAGATATATAAAATCTATAACATTTTCTAAATTTAATAAAGGCTCACCACTTCCCATTAAAACTATATTAGATACTCTTTGATTTGTGTCTTTAATAATACTATAAACTTGATCTAACATTTCACTGGTTGTCAGATTTCTTTCTAACCCCAAAACTGTAGATGCACAAAATTTACACCCCATGTTACATCCTACTTGAGTTGAAATACAAACTGAGTTTCCATGCTTATATTTCATTAATACACTCTCGATAATATTTCCATCTGCTAACCTAAATAAATATTTTGTTGTACCATCTATTTTAGAAACTAGTTTTTGCTGAATTTCAATTGGGACTATAGGGTTTAATTTCTTTAATTGCGTACGTAATTCTATAGGCAAATTAGACATTTCATCGTAGTTCCATACTAACTTTTTGTGGAACCAATCAAATAATTGCTTTGCTCGAAACTTGCTTTGTCCTATACTTGTTATATGC
>MDJN01000113.1 GCA_001995005.1 Candidatus Parepulonipiscium sp. PG-Nun2H_MBin03
AACCACACCAACATCTCCGTTTGTTAGCCTAACAAGAGTATCAGGTGCATATACATTAGTATGGTTTAAAAATTTTTTTAAGTATGTTGGGTCAAGGCCTATCGTTAATCCTTTAAAATCTTCCTGAATGCGTCTGCTCCCTTGCTCCAGACTTATCATATTTATATAGTAAAAAGTTTCTATAATCGAAATAATTCTAGTTCCACCATAAATTGCCTCTCCAGCTAAATTATTAGGATAACCTGAGCCGTTATACAATTCATGATGCTCTAAAATAATACGGGCAACTTCATCTGGAAAGTCAAAGTTTTCCCTAATATAATTATAGCCAATGGCCGGGTGCTGACGACTATTTAAATTCACTGTCTTACCTAGTACAGGAACCATAGCTGCTACGTCTCTAAGTAAGGCCCCTAAAAAAATGCTATAAGTTTCTTGACGACTAAATCCTAATTTTAATGCTAATAAGCTACTCATCATTGCCACATAAACGGTTCTTTCTTCTATTTCATCAGTAATAGAAATTTTTGAAGGTTCATATGAAATGCGAGTTCCATACTTTTGGTCATCTAGTTCATTAACAATAGATTTTACTGTCTGAACCCCCGCAATGATAGACTCGCCACTATCCCCCCCTTTAATAATGTTGTGGATAGCAGTTTTTAAAATATTGACTTTTTCTAACATTATATTAGAATCGGAAGTATATGATATATCTAAATTGTAACAGTATTTATCTTTAATATATACGGCTGCAACTTTAGAATTTCTTAAACGTTGTAGGTTTTGTGGATTAACTAAATGGTCTTTAGTTATTAATAAATTATGGTGTTCATCTCTAATGTCCATTGCTATTTTTGTGTCGAGTTTTAATTCTGAAACTGGTACTAATCTCATAGTCAAGTCCTTTCCTAAAGTTAATTTAAATTGCACTCCACAGTTAATTATTACATGATATGTATTCGGGTCAAGTGCTATTCTATTCCATATATATGTATAAGTGGAGACTAAGGTTCACAAGATTACATAAATCTACCCTAGAGATAGTATAACAAAAAATCTTAAATAATACAAGCATATTACTTGTTTTTGCACAGCAATTTAATTTTTATTAATAAAGTGACAAATTTATTATGATAAAGTTAGAAAACCCTATAACTTAAAAATTGTTGATTATTAATAAGTATTAGTGTATAATAATACTTGTATTAATAAAAGTGAGGTGGTTTAATAATGGCGATATTATATCCAAGTGAAACGCAAGTCAATGAGCGAGTAGTAGCAAGGAATAAAGAAGGGGAAGCAATTTTTTTAGAAGCTCTTATTGAAAATTTGGATGATAGCTTTGAAATTTACTACAAACCTTTTTTAAATGGAGATATGCCAGACATAGTAATTTTAAGAAAAGGATTTGGAGCCTACGTAATTGAGATTAAGGGATATGATTTAAACGAATATGAATATAAGGCAGGACACAATTCTAACGATTTTGGACATTTGATTGAGCTATCTACTGACCTATCTATCCCTACGCCATACGAACAAGTAGAATGGTATAAGAATAATTTGTACAATACTCATACTAAGTATCTAACTATCGCAAATTTGAATAGTCCAAGTTTATACTCAGCAGTAAAAACAGCAATCTTTTTTGCTAAATCTACTACTAGTGAACTCAGTGAAAAATTTGATAGTTGCATTCATAGAGATAGAAAGTACATTAAAGCTTGGGGTAGCGATAGCCTCGATGCAGCAATTGAAAGCATTAAGTATGATTTAGGCCGAACAAATAGCTTATGTGCAGGTGAAATTTTTGATGAGTTACGCAATACCCTAATGCCAAAATTTAATGAAACTAATTCCACAAACAACATCCATTTATCTTCACATCAAAAGCAACTTTCTCAAAGCAAGCAAGCTCAACAAATTAAGATTACTGGCCCAACTGGCTCTGGAAAAACTGTCGTCCTTGCCAAAAGAGCTATTAATGCTTATGAACGTACTGGTGAAAGAGTTTTAGTCCTTTGTTATAGTACCGCATCTACTAAATATATCGAGGACAAGATAAGTTACTTTGACAAAGATTTACCTCGTGAAATGTTTCACATAATACACTTTCATGGATTTATTCTGCAACAGTTATATAGGTTTACAGATTTCAAGTTGTATTGGACTGATACAGAAGATGAAATGCTAGAGTTTGAAGAAATGTTTCCAACGCAAGATTTATTGGATATAGAAGAAATGTTTCCTAAGCGTGAAATTGTAGAAACTAGTGTCTTTGATAAAAAGAATATTTTGGATATGGATGAAATCAACGATTTTTTAGAAAAAGTTACAAATTTACTACCTAAGTATGACACAATTTTAATAGATGAAGTGCAGGATTTTAAATATGAGTGGTTACAATGTATAAAAACTTATTTCCTAAAATCAAAAGGCGAGTATGTATTGGTAGGGAATGAAAGGCCGAATGTGAGTAAGAACAAAATTAAGACCAATGTTAAAGGCAAGTGGAACAGTCTTCCCGTACCTTATCGATTTAGTTATCCAATTACAAATTTGGCGTATGAATTTCAGCGAACATTTTTAAGGAATAAGTATGAGAGTTTGCATCCCGATAATATAGAATATTTAGTTCCAAATGATGAGTGTATTATAAAATACCATTTTTTTGAAGAGCTTCAATATGAGCAATTGTATACTATACTAATGAATTATATGGAAGAATTTGATATTTTACCAAACGATATTTGTATAGTAGCAAATAGAATTGCCAAACTTAGAGGATTTGAGAATTATTACTTACAGCATAACCCAGGCCATATTACTCAGACAACATTTGAATCTAAAGCTCAGTATGACCATATGAGAACTTCACAAAAGTTATATAAACTTAGGAAGATTAAACGTCTTCAGTTTTGGATGAACCCAGAAGCTATTAAGTTTAGTACTATTCATCATTTTAAGACGTGGGAATGTGATACACTAGTATTAGTATTAGACGGACGCAAGCATAAAGTTACTGATGATATAATTTATAATGCTTTGACTAAATGCAGAAAAAATTTAATTATTATTAATGTAAATGATTATAGCCATCATGAATTTTTTGCGTTTTTAAGTGGCAACTAAATTTGCCCAAAATTTTAGGGAGCGACCAAGGCTCCCTTTTTTTTATCTATATTTTGAGAGCTATGAGCTCCTTTTATCCTAAACTTTTTGTACGTAATAATTTTAGTGCTGGGTAAACTGATTTTAAGAATGTGATGCTCACTGTAGCAACAATTGTTCCTTTAAATAGGTTGAATGGAATAATTGAGAATATTATTAGCGTAAATAAATCTGTAATTCCAGAGTAAATCGCTGTTCCCATTCCTACAATTTGAGAAACTTCCATACCAAACACTCTTGCGTAAAGTGGCACCATGATAAAATAGTTTGTAAATGCTCCCACAATTGCCATTGATATTACGCCCAATCCTGCTGCTATACAAATTGATTTTAGGTCACGACGATGTTTTAGACAGATAGCAAGTGGTAATATGTATGCTGAAGAAATTATCATATTCGAAAATTCTCCTACATACCCTGTTGTTGAACCAAATATTAGTGCATCCAATAGGTTTTTTAGTATTGCAATTACAAAACCTGCTGCTGGGCATATCGTTATCATTCCTACTATGCAGGCCATGTCACTTACGTCTATACTCAAAAACGATGGGAAGATTGGTAACTTAAATTTAAACTGAAACAAAATTAATGCTACTGCACTTAAGAGTGCTGTTTTTACTAAATTCTGTGTTGAAAATAGTTTTTGGTTTGCTTGATTTTCCATTTTATAATACCTCCAAATATTTTTTAGGGAGCCTCCTTTTATACTATATATATTACCATTTATTTAAGATAAAATCAACTAATTTAATCATTAATAGCTTATATATTGATACCACAGGTAAAAAATTAGAATTTTTTTCTTTTACACCTGTTGGTGCATTGTTGGTTATTTTTTGTGGAATAGCACTTTGGTTTAGCCATAAATTATT
>MDJN01000114.1 GCA_001995005.1 Candidatus Parepulonipiscium sp. PG-Nun2H_MBin03
GCATATTTGATAAGCTATACATAATACTTTGCACTCCGGCTGGTATCCCCAATTTAAAAATGCTACCTATCATTTGTTTATCTAATTGCAATTCAATTATTTCTTCTTTAAATATTTTATTTAACTTATATCCTAAAACACCTGCACTCATTCCTTGTGCCAAAATTGTTGCAAATGCTACCCCAAATACTCCCCATTTAAAGGCTACAACAAACAATAAGTCAAATATAATATTTATAATGCTGCAAAAAATCAATACATACAGTGGAGTTTTTGAATCACCTATAGCTCTAAATATCCCCGAAAACATGTTATATAATACACAAAAAACCAGCCCTGATAAAAATGTATTTAAATACATTAGAGAATACGACATTGTACTTTCTGGAGTATTCATAGCCCTCAGGTAATGTCCGCTAAAAATCACTCCTATAATAGATAGTACAACTGCAAATATTATAAATGAAATAAGTCCATTATATATAATTTTCTTTACACTAGTCTTATCGCCCTCTCCATAAAATTGCGAGGCGTACACAGTTATCCCCGCAGAAACGCCCAAAAAGAAGTTAATAGCCATGGTTATAAGTTTTGAAGCCGATCCCCCAACCGCCGCAAATGCAATGTCTCCTAGGTTTTGCCCTACTATAATAGCATCTACAATAGTGTAGAAATGTTGGAAAAAACCGCTTAGTACAATAGGGATAAAAAACATAAATACTTCTTTTGTAATATCCCCCTCTATAATGTTATTAATCTTAGCCATAACCCCACCTACATTTCTATAACTACATCTATTAGTTTTTGTGCATATGCACTTTGTACATTTGAAATATCTTCAACGTCAATAATTTCTTCCACATTTCCATCATATAAAAACATTACTTTCGTACAAAGATATGTCACTGCTGTTAAATCATGAGTAATGAATATAAAAGTCAAGTTATATTTCTCTCGCAACTCACGTAACATATCCATTACTTGCACCTGTGTATGTGCATCTAGTGAGCTGATTGCCTCATCAAACAGAATAATTTTTGGTTCTATGGCCAATGCTCTTGCAATGCAAACTCTTTGCAGCTGCCCTCCCGAAAGTTGATGTGGAAATCTATCCATAAATTCATCATTTAAACCTACAACTTTTAGATATTCGCTTATCTTTTCTTTTTTATTATAATTTGCTTTGCCCCTTTTGCGGAGTATGTCTAAACACTCCCCAATAATCTCTGCAACCGTAAATCGTGGATTAACAGAAGTATTATAATCTTGAAAAACCATAGAAATATGCTCTGCTAAAAATCGCTTATTTTGTTTATCTTGATACGGTTCTTTACCTAAAAAATAATATTTACCACTAGTTGGTTTTAAAAGACCTACAATAATTCTACCAAGCGTTGATTTTCCACTGCCACTTTCCCCTAAGACAGCAAGACAATCGCCTTCTTTCACTTCAAAACTTACATCACGTAAAACAACTTGTTTTTCGCCAGTTAACTCACTTTTAAACTCCATTTTTAGGTTTTCTATTTTAATCATTAGTTTCTTCCCCCTAAACTCTTTTTGAACGCCGCAACAACTGCCTTTTTCTGTGCCACTAGTTGCTTAGTATATTCATCGTTTGCATTTTCTTTTATGTGCTCAAAAGTTCCTGAATCAACAATCAAACCCTTATTCATAACAATCAATCTATCAGAAATCATAGATGCCACCCCTAAGTCATGAGTAATAAATATTATCGTAACTCCAGCTTCTTTTAGACTAATAAATTCTTTCATAATCTCATATTGAGTTACACTGTCAATAGCAGTTGTCGGTTCATCTGCAATAAGAATATCCGGATTTAAGGCAAGTGCAATCCCTATCATAATCCTTTGTAACATTCCTCCCGAAAGCTGATGCGGATATTTTTTCAAGACCTCATCCGGCTCTGGTAGTTGCATTCTTTTTAGCATTTCTATAGACTTTTGATATATTTCTTCTTTGCTCCAGTTTGTATGTGCTTCAAAGGTCTCTGCCATTTGATACCCGATGCGATACAGCTTATCAAAGCACACCATAGGATTTTGCAAAATCATAGTCATCTTTTTTCCACGCACTTGGCGCATTTCTTCTTTGCTTGCAGTCAATAAATTAATATCATCTAAAAACGCCTCTCCTTTTATGGTAAAATTTGTATCTAACAATCCCATAATAGACTTCATAGTCATAGTTTTACCAGAACCACTTTCTCCTACAATACAAAGGCATTCTCCTTTTTGCAATTCAAACGAAACACCTTTTAATATTTCAGTTGTTTTCTTTCTACCCTTAAAAGTAACCTGTAAATCTTTAACCGTCAAAATACTCATTACATTACCTCCTTAGGATCAAGAGCATCACGTAGCACATCTCCTAACATATTAAATAGTGCAACTACTACCATAATAGTAATTCCTGGAGCTAACATTTGCATAGGATTTAATATAAATACCTGTTTTGCATCATTTAACATTGCACCCCATTCAGGCGTTGGCGCAGATACACCCATACCCAGAAAAGATAGCGTAGATATATTAATAATCGCCCAGCCCATATCAAGGCTTGCAAGCATGGCACTTTCTGCTGCTATACTCGGTAATAAATGTTTTAATAGTATAAATCTATTGCTATTGCCGACAACGTTAGAAAAATTAACAAAATTTTCAGAACGATATTTTATAACATTAGTCCTAATCATACGAGCATACCATGCCCATTTTATGCAAACATTTGCAATAACTACGTTAGCTACATTTATCCCCAATAGGGCCACCACTGCAAATACCATTATTTGGCTTGGAAAAGATAATAATACATCTACCAATCTCATTAATATTTCATCAATCCAACCTCTAAAATATCCAGAAGCCAAACCAACTGCCAACCCTATCCCCATTGTTCCAATCATCGTAAGAGCGGCCAATCCTAACGTAGGTCTAATTCCCCAAATTAATCTTGAAAGGATGCATCTGCCTAGCTGATCTCCGCCTAAGGGAAATTCTGCATTAGGACTTGCAAATCTATTCATCATATCTACTTCTAACGGATCATTTGGAGCTACAATCGGAGCAAAAACTCCCATAAGTACAATAATTGTTAGAATACATATTGTAATCATGGCTCCTTTATGATGGAATAATCTTCTAAGCATTTTTCTCTCCTCCTACTCTTAGTTTAGGGTCCATTACACCTTGTAAAATATCAAATATAAGGTTAAATACAACAAACAGTACCCCAACCAGTAGCACATATGCTTGTATAACCGGCATATCTCTTGCAAAAACCGAGCTGATACAAAGCGTCCCAAGCCCAGGCCACGCAAAAACGTTTTCTACTACAATTGTTCCTGATATAAGTTGCGGAATACTCATACCTATGGCCACAACGCATGTGTGTAGAGAATTTTTAAGTATATGCTTTACTAATATATTCATTTGCTTAAGTCCACGCACATTAGCATAATGTACATAATCTTGTGTCATATTCTCAATCATATTATTTCTTATCAAGCGTATAAAGATTGAAATATATGAAGAAGCAACTGTTATAGAAGGCAATATTAAGCTTTTAAATCCATTAAAATTTCCACTGGTGGGCAGCCATCCCAATTTTACGGATATTACCCACATTAATACTAATCCAATCCAATAAGAAGGCATTGCCGTAGTTAAAAATATAAAAGCTCGCATTAACTTATCAAACCAACTGTCCTTATATACCGCACACAAAAAACCAATGGGCAGACTAATTACAATAACTAAGACAAACGATAACGATGCAAGTTGCAACGTGTTTGGAAATGCGGCGGCTAATTTTTGTGCTACTGTAAGCTGAGGCGTTGCGTAGCTTACTCCGAAGTCAAATCGCAATGCATCTGCTAACCAATTAAAATAACGTACTACATATGGGTCATTTAATCCTAAGTCCTCTCTAGTTTGTGCAATAAGCTCTTCTGAGGCTACAGGAATATTCCATAAACGTAAAACTACTTCTGCAGGGTCTACAGGAATTAAATTTATGAAAACAAATGTAAATATAGAAATTGCAAATAATAGTGGGATAATTGCAATTGTTCTTTTAAGAATATATTTATTCATGGGCTTTCCTCTCTATTATCTTTCCAAAATAAAAGTGAGAAGGTCGCAAACCTTCTCACTAAAAGAATTAATATTTAAAGTCCCAGAACGGGAATGTGTAAGGAGAAGGAGCAAATGTCACTTCTTTTAATTCACTTGTGAAAAGTGCTTTATTTGACTCATAAATTAACGGAACATGAACTGCTGCCTCATGAATGTCTTCTAGAACTTTTGTAATAAGCTCTATCCTCTCATTTTCGTCTACTACTATCAGGAAGTCAGTAATTGTTTGGAATATTTCATCTGCATTATCTAATCCTGTTATAGCTTTATAATCGCCATACGCTGGTGTTCTAAATGCTGATAGAGAAGTATGCGGGTCATATGGTTGCCCCCAAGGCACTCCCATTACAATCTCAAAATTACCTGATTTTTGCACATCAAAATAAGTTGCTCTTTCATACCCTTTCAGATTTAACTCTATACCTATTGTTTTAAGATTTGCTTGCATTAATTCCATTACAGGCTTACAAGTAACAGAGTTATTATCATATTCTCCATTAAAAGAAAGTTTTATGCCATCTTTTGATCTGATACCATCTGAGCCCATTGCCCAACCAGCATCATCTAGTAGTTGGTTTGCCTTATCCACATTGTAATCATACACTGGTAAGTCTATGTCACAATAAGGTGCATTTGGTGGGAAAAGGGCATTTGCAGGTTGCTCTATACCGTAGTATATTCCATAAGCAATAGCCTCTTTATCAACTGCATGGTTTATAGCATATCGAACTGCTTGGTCATCTAGACCTGGTACAGTAGAATTTAATACAATATGCTTTGTTAAAGTCGGCTCAGAAAGTGCATAGTGAATTTTATCACTATCTTTATATATTTCTAGCGTAGCAGCATCTAATACGTTAACTCCATAGATTAAATCAATCTCTCCATTTTCTAGTGCCATGATACGAGTTTGATTTTCTGGGATAACTCTCATAGTTATATTTTCAATAGTAGGTTTCGGTCCCCAGTAATTTTCATTCATAGTCATAAGAACATACTCATCTTGCTTATCTTCTACTAGCCTATAAGGTCCTGTACCAACTGCACCTGTTACATTTCTTGGTTCTCCTGGTATAAATATGTTTGGTGAACCCATGCCATATGGCCTTGCTAATCCAAGCTCTGTTAATAACGGATAATACGGGTCTGTTAATACAATCTCAAATGTATAATCATCGACTGCTCTATAGCTTTCTGTTAATAATAAAGATTCTAACCATTGTAATGAGGCACTGTCTTGCCATATGTTATCAAAATTAAATTCTACAACATGCGCATCCAACTCTACACCATCTGTAAACGTTACACCTTCACGGATCTTAAAGGTGTATGTAAGACCGTCTTCTGATATATCCCAGCTTTCTGCTAAACATGGCTCAATACCTGAATTTTCTACTGAAACTAAAGTTTCATACACCATCTCTTGAAACCACATTTCCCCAGCTGTGGTATGTGGACTAAGTGATTCCATTCCACGGAAAAAAGCAAATGTTAAATCTTTTCTCGTCTCTCCCTCTCCTGCATCAGCACTTCCACTTGTTGTTTGTCCCCCTGATTGAGCAGTGGAGCCTCCCGATTCTGCTGATGAGCCACTGTTGCTACACCCTGCAAGCGATGCTAGCAGCATAGTAGAAGTTAATAGCATTGCAAATATCTTTCTCATAAAAACCTCCTAATATATTATATTTACCTAACTTAACCTTAATCATGATTAGTGTACACTTACCCATATAGTGTATTATAAGATACTACATAGGTCAAATTCCAATAATTCAGTCAGATATATAACTATAAGTTATATATCATAAATAGGCTAGTATAACTATTTTTATCACTTATCTTAATTATTATGTATATTTTCTAAATATTTTTTAAATCTATTCGCAAATTTTGTGGTTAAACTCAAAAAAGGGCTGAAGTCATAGACTCCAGCTCAGACTGTAGACGATTAAATCTAGCTAGATAGATATGAACTATAATTATTAAAATTTACTTTTATCTGAAATAACTTGCTCTAATACTCCCGCCTCTTAGGCGGTGAGATAAAGAGCAAGTAATCTTTTCAGATTAAGGCAACTAACAT
>MDJN01000115.1 GCA_001995005.1 Candidatus Parepulonipiscium sp. PG-Nun2H_MBin03
TGTCCAGTTTTTGAGTGCACCGAGGTAGTTGCCGAGTGTTATGGCTCCTGAGGGTTGCATTCCGCTGAAGATTGTTTTTTTATCCATTTGTTACTCCTTTAAGCAATTTTAAGTCTATCCTACCAAAATATTATATAAAAATCAAGAATACTATAGTAAAATAGTAATTTAAATTTAGTATTTATAGGTATTATCCGTATGTATGATATTTGTTTTGTATATAATAATATATAATCGTATTACCAAGTGTAGAAAGGATATAAAACTTATGAATACCATTGCAATTAAAAGTTTAATTGATTCTCAAGATTATGTCAGAGCACGCTCATTACTTAATAACATACAACATAAGACTTCTATGTGGTACTATTTATCTAGCCTAATAGATTATAAAAAATGTTGGTTTGATAGTGCACTAAAAAATATTAACACTGCTATAAAAATGGATAATACCAACGAGATGTATAATTCATTTAAAGCAAAACTTACTAACCGACCTAATAACTATAGTAGAGATTATTATAATTCACCTAGATATAGACAAAATCAAGGTTGTTGTTGCGATTGTTGTGATTGTTGCGATTGTTGCGGATGCAGGTTAAGTTGTTGCGATCTTATATGCCTTGACACTTGTTGCGAGTGTATGGGTGGCGACTTAATAAAGTGTATATAAAAAAAGTCATAATCTGCTAGCCTTTTTTTTCATATTATATTATAATGTAGTTATTAAAATTTTCTAAGGAGGCAAGGTAATGTATAAAATACTTGAAAAAGAAAGACTTAGCTCTCAAGTTGTTAAAATGAAAATTGATGCACCACATGTAGCTAAAAAAGCTCTTGCAGGACAATTTATCATTTTACGAGTAGACGAAGTTGGTGAGAGGATTCCTCTTACCATTGCCGATTACGATAGGGAAGCTGGCACTACCACTATTATTTTCCAAGAAGTAGGTTATTCTACTATAAAGTTAGGACAAAAAAACGCTGGTGACTATCTTATCGACTTTGTGGGACCATTAGGAATTGCATCTCACGTAGATGAATATAAGGGTAAAAATATATGTGTTATAGGTGGCGGACTAGGCTGTGCCATAGCATATCCACAAGCAAAAGCCTTCTACAATGCAGGTGCCAATGTAGATGTTATTGCAGGTTTTCGTAACTCCGATTTTATTATATTAGAAAAAGAAATGGCTGCTGTTTCTAATAAACTCTCTATAGTAACTGATGATGGTTCAAACGGTCATAAGGGATTGGTTACAGATGTATTAAATCAGTCAATTGCAGATGGGGCAAACTATGATTTAGTTATTGCTATAGGTCCTCTTGTTATGATGAAATTTGTCTGTCTTGCCACTAAACCTCATAACATAAAAACTCTAGTTAGTATGAATTCTACCATGGTAGATGGGACAGGCATGTGCGGGTGTTGCCGTTTAACTGTAGATGGTAAGACTAAATTTGCCTGTGTTGATGGGCCTGATTTTGATGGACACTTAGTAGACTTTGACGAAACTATTAGAAAAGCTTCTATGTATAAAGAGCATGAAAGAAATCAATGTAATTTGGAGGGGATGAAAAATGCCTAATATGTCTAATGTGAAAGTACCTATGCCTGAGCAAAAACCAAATATTAGAAATGCTAATTTTGAAGAAGTATCTCTAGGATATACTGATGATATGGCAGTTGAAGAAGCTGAACGTTGTCTAAATTGTAAACATAAACCTTGTATTAAAGGTTGTCCTGTTAATGTACAAATTCCTGAGTTTATTATGGCAATTAAAGAGCGTGAATTTAAAAAAGCTAACGATATTATAAAGGAGACTTCGTCTCTTCCTGCTGTTTGTGGTAGAGTTTGTCCACAAGAAGTACAATGCGAAGGCCTTTGCGTTCGTGGAAGAAAAGGCGAACCAGTTGGAATTGGTAGACTTGAGCGTTTTGCCGCTGACTGGGCTATGCAAAATGTAAATGAAAAGCCTGCTAAACCAACATGTAATGGCAAAAAAGTAGCTATAGTAGGAGCAGGTCCGGCTAGTCTTACTTGCGCTGGAGACCTTGCACTTATGGGGTATGACGTTACTCTGTTTGAAGCATTTCACGTTGCTGGTGGTGTTTTGATGTATGGTATACCTGAGTTTAGATTGCCAAAGGCCATTGTACAAAAAGAAATTAATACCCTAAAAGAATTAGGCGTAAAAATAATTACTAACTACGTTGTAGGTAAATCTGCTACTATAGATGATTTATTTGAAGAAGGATATTTAGCGGTATTTGTTGGTTCTGGTGCAGGATTACCAAGATTTATGAATCTTCCAGGTGAAAATCTAAATGGAGTATACTCAGCTAATGAATATCTTACACGTATTAACTTAATGAAAGCTTATGAAGATGGTGCTGTAACTCCTATTTATAAAGCTAAAAATGTTGCTGTATTCGGTGGCGGTAACGTGGCAATGGACGCTGCACGTTCTGCTAAAAGAATGGGTGCTGAGAATGTTTATATAGTGTATAGACGCTCTGAAAATGAACTTCCTGCTAGACTTGAAGAAATTCACCATGCAAAAGAAGAGGGTATTGAATTTAAAATACTGTCTAATCCAAATGAAATAATTGGCGATGATAATTTCTGGGTTAAAGCTATTAAATGCGATACAATGGAATTAGGTGAACCAGATGAAAGCGGTCGTCGTTCCCCTGTTAAGGTACCAAACGCAGAATTTATCTTAGAAGTGGATTGCGTAATTGTATCTATAGGAACATCTCCAAATCCTATTATTCCATCATCTACACCTGATTTAACAACTAATAGGTGGGGTTGCGTTGTAGCAGATGATGCGGGCGTTACCGAAAAACCTGGCGTATTTGCCGGAGGTGATGTAGTTACTGGTGCTGCAACTGTTATTCTTGCTATGGGTGCAGGAAAAAATGCCGCAGTCGCAATGGACACATATATTAAAGGCTTATAATAGAAAAATAGAAGAAAACTTCATTCAGTGGGGGTTCTAACCCCGCCACTGAATGTTAGTTGCCTTAATCTGAAAAGATTA
>MDJN01000116.1 GCA_001995005.1 Candidatus Parepulonipiscium sp. PG-Nun2H_MBin03
TTCCACATAAATTAGATTTTTCTTATCATCTTCTATGCCTTTTTTAATAGCATCTGGAATTTCCATCGCTTTTCCTAATCCTACGCCTACATGGCCATTTCCATCTCCAACTACTACTAAAGCAGAGAAACGGAACGTACGACCACCTTTAACAACTTTTGTTACACGCTTTATAGTAACTACTTTTTCAGTTAATTCTAAAGATTTATAATCTATTAATTGCCTTCTAGCCACCGATTGTTTCCTCCTTTACTAGAATTGTAAACCAGCTGTACGAGCTGCTTCTGCTAACGCTTCTACTCTACCATGATATATAAATCCACCACGATCAAATACTACTTCATTTATTCCTTTATCTAGCGCATTTTTAGCAATTGCTGCGCCTACTAATTTAGCTGCTTCAATATCAGAGCCTTTTTCAATGTTAAGGTCCTTTGCCACACTAGACGCAGATGTTAGTGTTATACCTTTAACATCATCTATAATTTGAGCATAGATATGTTTTTCACTTCTAAATACAGATAACCTAGGTCTTTGAGCTGTACCAGAAATTTTGTTTCGTATCTTTTTGTGTTTCTTTACACGGATACTACTACGTGATTCTTTGTGTATCATCTATAATTACTCCTTTACTTATTATTTTTTACCTGTTTTACCCTCTTTACGTCTTATAACTTCATTCACATATTTAATACCCTTACCTTTATATGGTTCAGGCGGACGTTTAAAGCGTATTTCAGCAGCAAATTGTCCAACATGCTCCTTATTTATACCTGCTACTACAATTTTATTTCCTTCAATAGTAGTAGTAATCCCTTCAGGGTCTTGCATTTCAACAGGATGAGAGTAACCTAAAGAAAGAACTAATTTTTTACCCTGCTTTTGTGCTCTATAACCAACACCATTAATTTCTAATTCTTTTGTATATCCAGTTGTTACTCCTGTTACCATATTAAATATTAATGACCTTGTTAGACCATGCAAAGCTCTATTTCTTTTTAAATCATTAGGTCTAGTAACCAATACTTGATTGCCTTCAACCGTAATACTCATAGCTTTATCAAATGTTTTTTCTAATGTTCCTTTTGGGCCTTTAACTTTAACTGCATTTCCTTCTGCTAAAGTTACTGTTGCACCGTCTGGAATATCTATTGGCATTCTACCAATACGTGACATATTTACACCTCCTTAATCTTTTTACCAAATAAATGCTATAACTTCTCCACCAACATTTTGTTTACGTGCTACTTTGTCAGTTACAACACCTTTACTAGTAGAAATTATTGCAGTACCTAAACCACCTAATACTTTTGGTAAATTATCAGTATTAGCATACACACGTAAGCCTGGCTTAGAGATTTTTTTAATGCCTGAAATAACTTTTTCATCTTTCGTTTTACCATATTTTAACGTCATATGAATAGTTTCTTTTACGCCGTCTTGTCTTATTTCATATCCTTTTATATAACCTTCTTCTAACAATATTTCTGATATTGCCTTTTTCATTTTAGAAGATGGTATCTCTACTGTGTCATGTTTTGCAATATTTGCATTTCTAATTCTTGTTAACATATCTGCAACAGGATCACTCATTGTCATTTCATAAACCTCCTTTCTTTATTGCTACCAGCTAGCTTTTTTCACACCTGGTATTTGTCCTTTATACGCAAGTTCTCTAAAACAAACACGACATATTCCAAATTTTCTAATATATGCATGTGGACGTCCGCAAATGCGACATCTCGTATATGCTTGAGTAGAAAATTTAGCTGGTCTTTGTTGTTTAACTTTCATAGATTTTTTTGCCATACTAAGCCTCCTTATTTTTGGAAAGGCATACCAAATTGTCCTAATAGCTCTCGAGACTCTTCATCAGTCTTAGCTGTAGTAACAACTATGATATCCATACCACGAACTTTATCAATTTTATCATATTCGATTTCTGGAAATATTAGTTGCTCTCTAATACCTAAAGCATAATTCCCTCGTCCATCAAATGAACTAGCATTAACTCCTCTAAAGTCTCTTACACGTGGTAGTGCTACATTTACTAAACGGTCTAAAAATTCATACATTTTAGCACCTCTTAATGTAACTTTACAACCAATAGGCATTCCTTCACGAAGTTTAAAAGCAGCCACAGACTTTTTTGCTTTTGTAATAATTGGCTTTTGCCCTGAAATCATTTCCATGTCACGACTTGCATTTTCAAGAATTTTAGCATTGTCTTTCGCTTCACCTATCGCCATATTTATTACGATTTTTTCCACTTTAGGAACTGACAATTTATTTTTATAATTGAACTTTTCCATCATAGCATCTACAATTTTTCCATTATATTCTTCTTTTAATCTACTCATTAGCTTATTATATCCTCCTTTCCTAATCTATTGCTATACGTTCACCGTTAACTATAGCTACACGTACTTTGCGAGTACCTTTATCTGTTTCTTTCATTTCCACTCCTAGGCGCACTGGTTTACCTTTATAAGAATACATTACATTTGAAATGTGTATAGGTAATTCTTGTTCAATACGTCCACCTTGTCCAGCTGCATTTGGTTTTATATGTTTAAAACCTTTGTTAAATCCTTCAACAATAACTCTTCCTTTTTTACGATCAATATGAGTAATAGTACCTTCTGACGGATTATTTTTTGTTGATTTATCTTTACCTGCAATTATAATTACTTTATCGCCCTTTTTTAGTCTAGTTTTCATCTTTACACCTCCCTATAGAGCTTCTGGAGCAAGTGATAAGATTTTAGTATATTTTTTCTCTCTTAGCTCTCTTGCTACTGGTCCAAATATACGAGTACCTCTTGGATTCTTATCTTCTTTAATAATTACTGCTGCATTTTCATCAAATTTTATATAAGACCCATCTGCTCTTCTAATTTCTTTTACTGTACGCACTACTACAGCTTTTACAACGTCACCTTTTTTAACAACGCCTCCCGGTGTTGCTTGTTTAACGGTAGCTACTATTACATCGCCAACGCCCGCATACCTTCTAGTTGAACCACCCATGACACGAATACATAATAATTCTTTTGCACCTGTATTATCTGCAACTTTTAGTCTACTCTCTTGTTGAATCATTATAAGTTCCCTCCTTTCAATATGAGATTACTTAGCTTTCTCTAATATTTCTACCAATCTAAAACGCTTAGTCTTTGATAACGGTCTAGTTTCCATAACTTTTACACGATCTCCAATTTGACATTCATTTTTTTCATCATGAGCATGTAATTTATAGGTTCTTTTCATAATTTTCCCATAAAGTGGATGCTTTACATTGTTTACAACAGATACTGTAATAGTCTTATCCATTTTATCACTTGTGACCATACCAATTAAAGTTTTTCGTAAATTTCTTTCTGCCACAGTTTTACCTCCTATCTATTACACATTTTCCTTTGAGCTTCTTTTCTTTTTTCACGACTTAACTTTTTCGTTGTTGTCGCCTCTTTTGGTTCTTTTTGCGTAATAATTGTTTGAATACGTGCAATATTTTTTCTTACATCTTTAATTCTTGCTGTATTATCTAATTGATTGGTAGCATTTTGGAATCTTAAGTTGAAAAGTTCTTTTTTCGCATTTACCAACTCAACGTTTAGTTCTTCAGCAGTTTTATCTCTTAAATCTTTTAAAATTGCTTTAGTTTTCACTACCAACACCTGCCATTTCCTGTTCAACACGAGATTGCACCTTACATTTTACTGGCAGTTTATGAACCGCTAGTCTTAGTGCCTCTCTTGCCACTTCTTCTGCTACTCCTGATAACTCAAACATAACTCTACCAGGCTTTACTACAGCTACCCAATATTCTGGTGAACCTTTCCCTGAACCCATTCGTGTTTCAGCTGGTTTTGCTGTAACTGGTTTATCTGGAAATATCTTAATCCAAACTTTACCTCCACGTTTTATATAACGTGTCATAGCAATACGAGCGGCTTCTATTTGATTAGATGTTATCCAACCAGGTTCCATTGAAATAATTCCATAATCACCATAAGTGATTTTATTACCACGAGTAGCCTTACCTTTCATACGTCCACGAAATTGTCTACGACGTTTTACTCTTTTTGGCATTAACATTATTTTTCGCTCCCTTCCTTATTAACTTTTTGTGGAAGTACTTCTCCTTTGTAGATCCATACTTTTATACCAAGTTTTCCATAAGTTGTATCTGCTTCTGCAACACCATAATCTATGTCTGCTCTTAATGTTTGTAATGGAATAGTACCTTCTGAGTACATTTCTGTACGTGCCATTTCTGCTCCACCTAAACGGCCTGAACAAGATACTTTAATGCCTTTTGCTCCAGCTTTTATAGCTTTTGATATAGCTTGTTTCATAGCACGTCTAAATGCTATACGATTTTCTAATTGTAAAGCTACATTTTCTGCTGCTAATTGTGCATTAATTTCAGGTCTTTTAATCTCAACTATATTTATAGAAACTCTATCTTTTGTTAGTTTTTGTACTTCTTGACGCAACGCCTCTATTGAAGCTCCACCTTTTCCTATAACTAATCCTGGTTTTGCAGTAGATACATGCACTCTTATTTTACCGATATTTCTTTCAATCTCTACTTTATCTATACCAGTTGCATATAATTTCTTCTTAATAAATTTTCGTATTTTATTATCTTCTACTAAATAATCAGCAAAATCTTTTTTATCTGCATACCATCTAGCATCCCAGTCTTTAATAATTCCAACTCTTAATCCATGCGGATTTACCTTTTGACCCATGTTTAACCTCCTTATCTCTCATTTAATACTACTGTTATATGGCAAGTTTTCTTTTCAATTCTAAATGCACGACCTTGAGCACGTGGACGAATTCTTTTAAGAGTTGGCCCTTGAGTTGCATAAGCTTCTTGTACATATAGATTTGTAGTATCCAACCCATTATTATGTTCAGCATTTGCTACTGCTGAGTTTACTATTTTCATAATAACATCAGCTGCATATCTTGGTGTATATCTCAAAATACCAATTGCAGTTGATACATCCTTACCTTTAATTTGGTCTAATACTATTTTTGCCTTTGAGCTTGATAGTCTTACATATCTTGCTTTTGCATGTGGTCTTTGTTCCACATTAGTTCTGTTTCTTTCCCTTTTAATCTGGGATCTGTGTCCTTTAGCCATGTTTGTCTCCTTTCTATATAAAGATTATCTAACTCTAGATTTTTTCTCTGCATCTTTACCATGTCCACGATAAGTTCTAGTAAGTGCAAACTCACCTAATTTATGACCTACCATATCCTCTGTTATAAATACAGGAACATGTTTTCTACCATCATGTAGAGCTATAGTATGTCCTACCATTGATGGAAAAATAGTCGAACGACGTGACCAACTTTTAATTACTTTCTTTTCATTTGCTTCGTTCATAGCGTCTATTTTTTTTAATAAATGTGCATCAGCAAATGGTCCTTTTTTTACCGAACGTGCCATTAAGATACCTCCTTTCAATCAAAAGTATTATTTTTTATTACGAGGACGTACAATATATTTATTTGAATGTTTATTTTTCTTACGTGTCTTATATCCTAGTGCTGGTTTACCCCAAGGTGTACAAGGTGCTGGTCGTCCAATAGGCGATCTACCTTCTCCACCACCATGCGGATGGTCATTAGGGTTCATAACAGAACCACGAACAGTCGGACGAATTCCCATATGACGCTTACGTCCTGCTTTACCAATGTTAATAAGTTCATGTTCTCCATTGCCTATAACACCGATAGTAGCTCTACATTCAATTGGTAACAGTCTCATCTCACCTGATGGAAGTTTAACTGTAGCAAATTTACCTTCTTTAGCCATAAGTTGTGCTGATAATCCTGCTGCACGAACTAGTTGTCCACCTTTGCCCGGCTTCATTTCAATGTTATGAATAGTAGTACCAACTGGCATATCTTTCATTTTCAAGCAGTTTCCTACTCTTATTTCTGCATTTTCACCATTCATTAATTTTTGACCCACTTTAAGTCCTTCTGGTGCTATTATATATCTTTTTTCACCATCTAAATAGTGTAAAAGTGCAATATTTGCTGTTCTATTTGGGTCATATTCAATTGCTGCTACTGTAGCTGGAACACCATCTTTATTTCTTTTAAAGTCAATTATTCTGTACTTTATAGTAGAACCACCACCACGATGACGTACTGTTATTTTACCTTGGTTATTTCTACCAGAATGCTTCTTTAATTTTACTACTAAAGATTTCTCTGGAGACTTTTTGGTAATTTCTTCAAACGTCGAAGAAGTCATATGTCTTCTTGAAGGGGTATATGGTTTATATTTTTTAATACCCATAGTTTTTTGCTCCTTTCAATTATAACCTTACACACATCCGTGTGTATCATTTTTTTAGTTTTCTACATACCTTGGAAAAAATCTATATCTACACTATCTTGTGTTAGCTTAACAATAGCCTTCTTATATTTGCTTGTTTTTCCCGTAGTTTTTCCACGACGCTTTGTTTTTCCGTCATAGTTCATTGTATTTACTTTTTCTACTTTAACATCATTAAACATCTTTTCAACAGCTTCTTTAATTTGACCCTTTGTAGCACTAGGGTGTACAATAAATGTGTATTTTTTATCTGCCATAATGTTCATACTTCTCTCAGTAATAACAGGGCGTTGAATGATGTCATAAAATTTTATATCTGCCATTATGCATACACCTCCTCAATAGTTGCTAAAGCTTGTTTTGTTACTACAAAAGTATCATATTTTAATATATCATATACATTTATATTATTTACAGCTGAAGTTTTTATCCCTTGAATATTGTTAGCTGATATTCTTACATTTTGGCTAACTTCTCCTCCAGTTACAATTAAAGCTTTCTTTAATTTAAGAGCATCTAAAACTTTTACCATTGATTTAGTTTTAAAATTTTCTAGTTTTAAATCATCTAAAACTATAATTTTATTTTCGTTTACTCTACTTGTTAAAACAGATTTTAACGCAAGTCTTTTTTCTTTTTTGTTTAATTTTATTGAGTAATCTCTAGGTTTTGGTGCAAATACTACTCCTCCACCTCTCCATTGTGGTGAACGAATTGAACCTTGTCTTGCACGTCCGCCGCCTTTTTGTCTCCATGGTTTTCTTCCACCACCACGAACTTCAGCACGTGTTTTTGCACATTGTGTTCCTTGTCTTTTATTTGCAAGGTGTGCCACCACTGCTTGATGAACTAAATGCTCTTTTATCTCTACTCCAAAAATTGCATCATTTAGTGTTATTTCTCCTACTTGATTTCCATTCATATCTAAGACATTTACATTTGCCATTTTTTTGCCTCCTTTCCTAATTTCTATGCTTTTATACTATCTTTTAAAGTAACAATTGTACCTTTAGGTCCTGGTACGCATCCTTTAATAAGAATTAGATTTTTATCCACATCAACTCTTACTACTTCAAGGTTTTGTATAGTCACTTTATCTCCACCCATACGTGAAGGTAATCCTTTACCCTTCATAACACGGCCTGGATTTGTTGCAGCACCCATAGAACCTGCATGACGGTGATATTTAGAACCGTGAGCCATAGGCCCTCTGCTATACCCATACTTTTTAATTGAACTTGTATAACCTTTTCCTTTTGTGGTACCTGATGCATCTACTTTATCACCAACTGCAAAAGTATCTGCTTTTATCTCGCTTCCTACTTCAAATGCAGTTACATCTTCTAACCTAAATTCTTTAAGATGTTTTTTAGGTGTTACTCCTGCTTTTGCATAGTGTCCTTTAATCGGTTTTATCATTTGCTTTTCTTTAGCATCTATAAAACCTACTTGAATTGCCTCATATCCATCATTTTCCATAGTTTTCTTCTGTACTACAGTACATGGACCAGCTTCTAATACTGTTACTGGTATTAAAATGGCATTTTCACCAAATATTTGAGTCATACCAATTTTTTTTGCCATGATAGCCTTTTTCATCTTGCACCTCCTAATTATCTACAGCGGATTGCTCTGCAATCATACTAGACAAGACCGCTCTTGTCCTTTAAGCTTTTACTTTGATTGCTACTCCAGCTGGTAAATCTAACCTTGTTAGAACGTCTACCATCTTTGGCGTAGCTTCAATGTCAATAAGTCTTTTGTGAGTTCTTTGTTCAAATTGCTCTCTTGAATCTTTATATTTGTGAACCGCACGCAGAATGGTAATAACTTCTTTCTTTGTTGGTAAAGGTATAGGTCCACTTACTTGAGCTCCTGATTTTTTTGCAACTGAAACAATTTGCTCTGCAGTTTGATCAATTAATTTATGATCATACGCCTTTAAAGTTATACGTACTTTTTTACTTGCCATAAAAAGTCTCCTCCTTTATTTTGATTGTGTTCAAATGTAGATTTTAATAAACTACATTTTAATTCGCTCAGGCGAATTCTGTTGCTTACAAAGATATAGGATTATTCACCTTCAAAACATTAATAAATAGCAGACTCATAGAAACACTTGACTATGAGTCTGCTCAATTTTGTATATAAATACAATTGATTAATGCCTAGTTCTTTGATAATAATGGAAACTCGTACGACTGTACTTATACTGTACATTTTTGTTTTATTTATCAACTTGTACACAAATCAAGAATAATATTCATCAAAATTATACAGTGACTTGCCATCGGGTTTCTTGAACCGACTTTCGCTCCTCAGAAATTTACTTCTCAATCGAAATAACAACCTCCTGAATCATAGTTCTCATGTCACAACATATCCGATTATAACCGATTTATTTTTACAATGCAAGGTTTTTTTCAAATAATTCTTAGATTTTATTATTTTTTATCAGTTCCGGGGTACTATCTATATATTTTATAATGCTTTTACACTGTGTATCTATATGTTCAATTGCTAATTTTGCTGCCAATTGTTCATCTTTATTTATTAATGCATCTAAAATAGCTTTATGCTCCATAAGCACTTTTTTACCTTCATCTGCCTTTTTCAAATACGCTATTCTATACCTTAATACCTGTTCTTGAATGTTATGAGATAGTTGTATTAACTTTTCGTTATTTGTTGCCTTAAATATTATATTATGAAATTCTACATCTTTTTGTATCATCTGTTCTATATTTTTATCCTTAACCGCATACTCATACTCTGTTATAGCAAGTTTCAATTTTAGAAAATCTTGCTCATCCGCCCTTGTTGTAGCTAGCTTTGCAGCAAGTGACTCTAGCCCAGCTCTAACTTCTAATACATCTGCTATATCTTTTTTAGTAAACGGTGCCACTTGAGCTCCTTTTCGTGGTACCATTACTATAAGACCTTCTATTTCTAGTTTACGTATAGCTTCTCTTATCGGAGTTCTACTAACCCCTAGTTTTTCTCCTAGTTGAGTCTCCATAAGCCTTTGACCAGGTTCCAGTTCACCCCATAATATCGCATTTCTTAATGTTTGAAGTACTATATCACGTAGTGGCTGATATTCATTTATTTGCATTGTGAATTTTTCTTCGGACATAGTTATTTTTACCTTTCTTGCTTTTTTGCATGTAAGTTGAAGTGGGATACACCTCTTTTAAACGCAACTCATTTTTCAAATTTATCGCCGCTTCTACGCATTTATACTTATTTTCAAATATCCCAAACACAGCACTGCCACTGCCACTCATCATGCTGGCACTAGCACCGTTTTTTATCATTTCCTTTTTAATTTGTTCTATAACTGGGTACTTTTTAGCAGTTATTTCCTCTAATACATTATACATATTATCAAATATAAATTTTGTATTTTGTTCTTCTATCGCTTCTATTATACCACTAGTGTCAGGATGATTTTTTATGTTTTTTAAGGATAGCTGTTTAAAAATACTTTCTGTTGATACGCTTATATTGGGTTTTGCTATTAAAATATGCGTATACGGTAAAGAAGGTAGCGGTGTTAATTTTTCGCCTATTCCTTCTGCTAATGCCGTGCCTCTCAATATACAAAACGGTACATCAGCTCCTAATTTCACTCCCATCCTCATTAACTCTTTTTTTGTTAGCTTAGTTTTAAATAATTTGCTCAGCCCTATCAATACTGCTCCCGCATCACTGCTTCCCCCTGCAAGCCCTGCAGATACAGGAATTCTTTTTAATATATCTATAAAAACTCGA
>MDJN01000117.1 GCA_001995005.1 Candidatus Parepulonipiscium sp. PG-Nun2H_MBin03
AACAATTACACAAGTTAACGGAATAACTTCGGCTATACAAAATTTTGTTGACCCGCATAAAACTCAAGTAGTGTTTATGATATCAGACACCGCAATTACAATGAGTACAATAATCTCTGGTGCAATTATTACTATATGTGCAGCATTAGTTATAATTGGGGGAATAAAGAGAATTTCTAAAGTTGCTGAAATTGTTGTACCGATTATGGCGGTAACATATCTAACGCTAGGTTTGCTGGCAATAATTTGTAATATTAATTTAATTCCAGCAGCAATAAATGAAATAGTTGTAGGTGCATTCAATCCGACAGCAGTTGCAGGAGGAATTGTTGGAATTACGATAAAAACTGCTATTCAAAAAGGCGTGGCGAGAGGAATTTTTTCCAACGAGGCTGGTCTTGGTTCTGCACCAATAGCTGCAGCTGCAGCTTCTACTAAAGACCCTGTGCGACAAGGATTAGTAACAATGACAGGAACATTTATAGATACAATTATTATCTGTACAATAACTGGTCTTACAATAGTTATGACAGGTGCTTGGCAACCAGAGCTGGGTTTAGCTGGTGCAGAAATCACAATGTTTGCATTTAGCGTAGCATTACCATTTTCTTCGACTATAAGCTCATTTTTATTAATGACCTGCTTAATATTTTTCGCATTTACAACTATTTTAGGTTGGGATTATTATGCAGAACGTTGTATTGAATATTTAGCAAAAGGTAAAGAATCATACGTGAAAATATATAGATGGGCATATATTTTGATGATATTTATAGGACCATACTTAACAGTTGCTGCCGTTTGGACAATTGCAGATATCTTTAACGGACTGATGGCAATTCCAAATATTATAGCTCTTATAGCACTTTCTAAAGTAGTAAGTAACGAAACAAAGGCATATTTTGAAAATATTAATAAATAGGAGAAACCTCCATATACTTTATTAAATAAGTTTGTGGAGGTTTTATTATGCGAAAAAAAATCTATTGCTATATTTGTTGCATTAATTTAACTAAAAAAGATGTATCTATACTAGTTGATGAAAAGATTTTTATTAATGAATTATTAAAAGGTCAAATAAATTCTTATAAAAGGGTAAGCTCAAGTTACCATCAGATTAGTGTTATGGCACAAGATGAACAGATATGTGATAAAAAATTAAACTTACGTCCAAACGCAAGCTATATATTGATAATATCTGAAAAAGCAAAGCAAGAAGACGAGTTTAAATGTGTTTGCATTGAAGAAAAAAATATTCTATTAAAAGAGACGGATTGTGCAATAAGAATTGCAAACTTTGCAAAGGAGATAAAAGATATTCAACTAGAAGTAAAAGATGCAGAAAGTAGACATATTAAGACTACGTATACAAATATAAGCCCATATCATATAATAAATCCTACTAATGTAGACAAATTAAAAATTATCGATAATCAGGCTAAAGAAACTAGGTTAAAGCTTCCTAAGCTTAAAAAGTATAGAATATATACTATTTTTTTGGTACATGACAAAGTATTTAAAATAATTTTAAATATAGACAAAACTTCATATAGCGGAAATAATATACAACCTGCGGAAAATATCCAAAAATTGCCTAAACCAAAATTTAAGATTAAAAATAAAAAAAGTGTAGATACTAAACAAGAATAAATATACTATTGTCATAGATAATTTGCTAAAACAATTTGCAATAGAAATATAGGTTACAGAATAAGCTGCCATGTCACTTTGATTTGAAGAGAGAAATTTTGTTGAATAGGTGGTGTCTATGTAAGTTTTATGGATACTGCCTACACCTCTTTTTTTAGACCTACTAAATGTTAAAAAATTATTTCGTTAAAATAAGGTGAATTAGATTAAATTAGGAAGATTACTGTAACGAAAATAATAATTATGTTAAAAAATTAAGTTTTTGCTTGTAACATAATATAAAATCGAGTATAATTATCTAGACTTTATGTTTTACCAACTTTATTATTAAGAATATGGAGGGGTTAGATGAAAAATTTAATGGCTAGAAACAAAATCTCTGCTTTGTTTGATGCAAATAGTTTTGTAGAAATTGGAGCATTGATAAAAAGTAAAAGCACAGCTTTTTCTTTATCTTCTGAAGACACATTAACAGATGGTGTAGTGTGCGGTTACGGGACAGTAGGTGGCAAACTTGTATATGCTTGTGCTCAAGATGAATCAATCATGAATGGTGCATTGGGAGAGATGCATACAAGAAAAATCATTAAAACTTATGATGAGGCAAAAAAAGTAGGTGCACCTGTTGTAATGTTTTTATGTACTACGGGAGTACGCTTAGAAGAAGGGGTTGATACCCTAGAATGGTATGGAAAACTTTACAAAACTATGGCTAAGGCAAAAGGTGTTGTACCTCAAATTACAATAGTGTGTGGTAAAGCACAAGGTGGTGTGGCTATACTTTGTGGAATGAGTGATTTTGTATTTATGGATAGTAAAAATGCAAAAGTATTTTTAGCAAGTACAAATACTATGGAAGACAAAAATGCAAAACTAGATGATATTCAAACTAGTAGTGTACATGCATCTAAAAGTGGCTTAGCACAATTTGCGGGAGATGAAGCCTACATAACGGCTCATGTGAAAGAATTAATTTCAATTATTCCTAGCAATTACTTAGATAGTAATTATGTAGAGTGCTCAGATGATTTAAACAGAGTCGATGCATCTTTAAATAATTTTGATTTTGTTACACAAGATGTGACTAAAATTATAACAAGTATTGCAGATAATAATAAATATATTGCAATAAGTGAGGAATTTGGTAAGAGCGTAACTACAGGCTTTATTAAATTAAATGGTGCAACTATTGGGGTAATAGCAAATGCAGATAAAGGTATTTGTATAGAAGGCATAAAAAAATCTAATAAAATCTTACAATTTTGTAAAAGTTTTAATTTGCCAATTTTAACATTAGTAAATGTAACTCACTTTGCGTCTAGTATAGACAGTGAGCAAAACGGTATCATAGAGCAATTTAGTGAATTTGTTCTAAAAGTAGCAACAGCTGAAATTCCAAAGGTTAGTGTAATTTTAAATGATGCATTTGGCACACCTTATGTGATTATGAACTCTGGACACATAGGAGCAGATGTAGTATATGCTTGGCCAACAGCAAATATCAGCCTTATGCCAACAGATAGTGCAATAAAAATTATGTATTCAGAAGAGCTAGCATCAGGTACGGTGTCACAAGAGAAATTAAATGAATTAGTTCAAGAATATAACGCGCAAAATAGCGGTGTGAATGGTGTGGCATCACGTGGGTATATAGATGATATTATTGAGCCTGGTGCAACGAGAAAACGTTTAATAGCAGCTTTTGAAATGTTATATACAAAAGGATATAATAAGAGATAGGAGTGAGAGTATTGTCTAACTTTATGGCAGGATTTAGTACTTTTTTAATCGGTATATTAATGGTATTTATTGCTCTTTTACTGCTAATAGTTCTTATTCAATGCGTTGGAAAAGTTATAGGTAATATGGAACAACAAAAAACTGTAGCAACTCCTGTAACGCCAGTTACGCCTGTTATGGAACCAAAAAAAGTAGTGGAAGAACCAGTGGTAGTTGTAGATGATTGTGAGATTGTTGCAGTAATAGCATCGGTAATAGCATTAAGCTTAGGTACGACTACTGATAAGTTGCAAGTTAAATCATTAAGAAGAATTAGATAATAAATGGAGGGTATTTTAATGAGAAAATTTCAGGTAAATGTAAACGGAAAAGCTTATGAAGTAGAAGTAGAAGAATTAGGTGCAGGAGCGAGTATGTCACCAGTGGCTATGGCAGCTCCAGTAGCAGCAGCCCCTGCTGTTGCGGCTCCTGTAGTAGCAGCTCCTGCAAGTGTTGGAGCTGGAGAAAAGGTTGTTGCACCGATGCCTGGTAAAATTGTGGCAGTAAAAGTAAGTGTAGGTCAAGAAGTAAAAGAAGGGGATTTGGTTGCGGTTCTTGAGGCTATGAAAATGGAAAATGAGATATTTGCAAGTGCATCCGGTAAAATTACTTCTATTGTAAAACAAGTTGGAGATGCAGTAGAAGGAAATGATGTAATTGTAACGATAGCTTAATTCCATAAAAAATCTAAATAGGAGGATTAGCCAATGAACACAATGGATGTTTTAGTACAATCTATAGCAAACTTTGCAGCCGAATCAGGCTTTATGAGACTGAATTTCGGTTATATAGTAATGATTGTTATTGCATGTGTACTACTTTATTTAGCAATTGCTAAAGGTTTTGAGCCTTTATTGTTAGTTCCGATAGCGTTTGGTATATTGTTAGTAAATTTACCAGGCATTGGGATAAAAGATGAGGGAGGATTAATGTATTACCTATCTTTAGGTAAAGATTTAGGAATTTATCCGCCTCTTATATTTATAGGTGTTGGAGCCATGACAGATTTTGGCCCACTTATTGCAAATCCAAAAAGCTTATTATTGGGTGCAGCAGCACAAATAGGTATATTTGTTGCCTTTTTAGGTGCGTTATTAATCGGATTTACGCCAGAACAAGCAGCAGCTATAGGTATTATTGGTGGGGCAGATGGCCCAACTTCAATTTATACTGCGACTAAACTTGCTCCAGAATTATTGGGTGCGATAGCCGTAGCAGCCTATTCATATATGGCGTTGGTACCAGTTATTCAACCGCCTGTTATGAGAATGCTAACTTCAAAAGAGAATAGAATGATAAAAATGGAACAGTTACGCCCTGTTTCTTCAACAGAAAAGATAGTATTCCCAATTATAGTTACAATATCAGTTACACTGCTACTTCCTTCTGCAGGAACATTAGTGGGTATGCTTATGTTTGGTAACTTATTAAAAGAAGTAAAATCAACATCTCGTCTTGCAGAGGTTGCAAGTAACGGACTTATGTCAACTATTACTATCTTATTAGGTTTAAGTGTTGGTACTTCTACTAGTGCAGATAAATTTTTAACTGTGGAGACATTAGGAATTTTATGCCTAGGATTATTTGCATTTGTTATCGGTACAGGTACAGGCGTAGTATTTGGTAATATTATGTGTAACATGACTGGTAAAAAAGTTAATCCATTAATAGGAGCTGCTGGTGTATCAGCCGTGCCAATGGCAGCACGTGTTGTTCAAAAAGTAGGACAACAAGAAAATCCATCAAACTTTTTATTAATGCATGCTATGGGACCAAATGTTGCAGGAGTAATCGGTTCGGCGATTGCTGCTGGTGTTATGTTATCGATTTATTCTTAAAAATTAAGGGGGTAAAAAATAATGGAAAAACGACCAGTTAAAATTATGGATACAACATTACGTGACTCTCACCAATCTTTGATTGCGACACGTATGCCAACTGAGGATATGCTACCTATTTTATCTAAGATGGACCAAGTAGGCTTTCATGCCTTAGAAGTATGGGGAGGTGCTACCTTTGATGCGTGTTTACGTTTCTTAAAGGAAGACCCGTGGGAAAGATTACGCAAAATTAGAGCAGGTGCTCCTAAAACTAAGCTTCAAATGTTATTTAGAGGACAAAATATACTAGGATATAGACACTACGCAGATGATGTGGTTGAATATTTCGTACAAAAAAGTCTTGCTAATGGTATTGATATTATAAGAATATTTGATGCCCTAAATGATATGAGAAACTTACAAACTGCAGTTACTGCAAGTAATAAAGAAAAAGGTCATGCACAAGTTGCTATTTCTTATACGTTAAGTGAAGTGCATACATTAGAATACTATATACAATTGGCCAAAGACATAGAAAATATGGGTGCTAATTCTATATGTATAAAAGATATGGCTGGATTATTGGTGCCATATAAGGCAGATGAATTAATTACCGCACTTAAAGGTGCAGTTAAGATACCAATTCAATTGCATACTCACTATACAAGTGGAGTAGCTTCTATGACATATCTTAAAGCTGTAGAAGCTGGGTGTGATGTAATTGATACTGCTATGTCACCTTTTGCATTAGGAACGTCTCAGCCAGCAACAGAAGTTATGGTAGCGGCATTTAAAGATACGCCATATGATACAGGGTATGATATGGAATTATTAAGTGAGATTGCAGAGTACTTTAGACCTCTAAGAGAAAAAGCATTAGAGAGTGGATTATTAAATCCAAAGATGCTATCTGTAGATATAAACACTCTTCTATACCAAGTGCCAGGGGGTATGTTATCAAACCTTGTATCTCAGCTTAAGCAACAAAATGCAGAAGACAAATTCTATGATGTATTACAAGAAATTCCACGAGTTCGTGAAGACTTTGGATTTATCCCTCTTGTTACACCAACTAGCCAAATTGTTGGTAACCAAGCGGTTCTTAACGTTCTTGCAGGCCAAAGATATAAGATGGTTTCAAAAGAAGCTAAAGGTATTGTAAAAGGAGATTATGGTGAAACTCCAGTACCAATTTCTGATGAAGTTGTTAAAACAATTATAGGAAATGAAACTCGTATTACGTGTCGACCAGCTGATAATATTAAGCCAGAGCTTGAAAAGCTTAAGAAAGAAGGGGCAACATATGCTCAACAAGATGAAGATATCTTATCATATGCTCTGTTCCCTCAAGTAGCAACTGAGTTCTTTGAATATAGAGAAGCTCAACAAACTAAAGTAGATCCAACTCTTGCAGATAAGGCTAATAAAGCTTATCCTATATAAAATTAACTTAAAAGGCATGCCAATTTGGTATGCCTTTTAAAATGAGTTTTAACCCATAAAAAGGAATTTTTCTAATATGCATTTTTATTGCAAAAGGATAGGTGCATATGGTATAATTAGTCTAAATATAATAGAAAGAGGAGAATATTTATGAAGAAAATATTTGCTATATTTTTTGCATTAGGTATAAGTACCACTGCTTATGCTATGGATAATAGTATAGAAGGAACATATGAACAAAAAGAGGCAATCCTCTTTATAGATGGAGAGGTATTTGACCACGATATAATTATAAAAGAAGATCGCTCATTAGTACCCATGCGTTTTATTACAGAAGAATTAGGTGCAACAGTAGGATGGAATAACGATACAAAAGTGGCGACAATCGTAAAAAATGATAATATAATTCGGCTGGAGATAGGAGATTATAAGGCTATAGTTAATGGAGATGAGGTAGAACTTGACTATCCAACTATATTGTATAATGATTTAACTTATGTGCCACTAAGATTTATTGCAGAAAACTTTAATGCTGATATACATTACTCTCAGCCTTGGGTGGATGATTATTCTATAATAAAAAGTAACCCAAATATTATGATAGACCAAATTTTACTAGAAAAAGACTACATATCAATTGATGAGGCTATGAATATGATAAAGCAAACTTGTCTTATAGGACTTGAAAATTTTATTATATCTACCACTCAGAGTTTAGAAGAGGCAGAGGAGGACGTTACACGTTTTGATAATCATTTTGATTACATAAGACAAGATATTAACAATATATCTTTTGTAGGAGAAGTATCTAAATATTATAAATTTAATTTAAGCCCTGGATATGATATACTGTTTGACAAAGATACACATGAGATGTATTTTACGATTTATAGCCAAGAGACAATAGTTAAAAAGATTGATGTGGATGATAAAAGTTTATATACATTAATATATATAGTAGGCTAAAAATTTAAGGATTTATGCAGATTATTTAGAACTCGCTTTTTATTAAGTGTCCACAAAGGGGCAATAAGATTTTCTTTTGCTCCATCTCCGGTTAATCTGTGTATTATAATATTTGGTGGTAATACATTTAAAATTTCTGAAACAATATTAATATATTCCTCTTCTGTAAATATATAAAATGGGTTATCATTATATTGTTTTGCAAGTGGGGAATTTTTTAAAATGTGCAACATATGGATTTTTATTCCTGTAATAGGCAATTGTGAGAGATATTTTGCTGTTTCTATAATATCGTGTATACTTTCGTTTGGTAACCCAACTATTATATGAACAACAATTTCAATATTGCGTTTATGCAACTCACTTACTGCTATGTTAAATTGTTCTAAGCTAAATCCTCTGTTTATCCACGTAGCACTATTAGAGTGTATAGTTTGAAGGCCTAGCTCTACCCAAAGATGAGTTGTATCGTTTAAAAGATGCAGATATTCTAATGTAGGGATAGGCAAACAATCAGGTCTAGTTGCGATGGCAAGACCTACTACGTTTTCAACAGCTAACGCCGTTTCATATTTTTGTTGTAAAACCGATAAAGGGGCATAGGTGTTTGAGTATGCTCCAAAATAAGCAATATATTTTTTGACTCTAGGCCATTTGTTTTGAAGTAATGATATTTGAGAATTGATTTGTGACTGTATGTCAAGACGTCTATCTCCAGCAAAATCTCCACTACCATGACTGTTACAAAATATACATCCACCATATGATAGGGTGCCGTCTCTGTTTGGGCAACTAAATCCACCGTCAAGGGATAATTTAATGACTTTCTCACCATGCCGTTCTCGTAGGTACTCATTTAGATGGAAATGTTTTCTATGGTACATATTTCTATACTTCCTTCAACATATAATTTGAAAACTACCTTTAAAAAAAGGTAGTTTTAGTATATCATAGATTTAGATTGATGCAAGGGCACTTTCTTCTTTATGAGAACGGATTTCTTCGCAAGTTATCAAAATATTATCCCATTGACTGCTAGAAGATAGTTTCCTTGTAAGCTCGATAAAATCTTGACGAATTTTTTCAGTAAAGGTTAACTTTACTTGCTTTGAACTTTCTTCGGTACTACATTTAGCTATTTCGCATAAAAACTCTGATGCTCTGTCAGAGCTTACAAAAGGTAGATAGGGCTGTAAAATATCTAATTGCTTGTTTAACATCTCTAGCTGTTGTTCAAACGGATTATTTTTTACATTATCCACATAAGCAAAAAACGATTCTAAATTAAAAAATACTATATTGTTTAACTTAGAAAAGTCAAAATCGCTCAATACCTTTTTGAATTCTAATAAGGTGTTTTTTAATTCATTTTCTGTAAGTAGTTTCGGCATATACAAATCCCCCTTAAAATTAATTTACCTTACAATATTTATTGTGTCCAAAAAATAAAAAAAGTTATGATGTAAAATTTGTTTATTTTGAGTAGATCATAAAGAGGAGTGAAAGAATGGAAAATAAAAATGTTCTTGCTATAGATGATGAGCTACATATTTTAGAATTATTAAAATATAATCTTGAATCAGCAGGTTTTAAGGCATTTTGTGCACTAAATGCCGAGGAAGGATTTAATATTTTAGAAAATTATCAAATTGATGTAATTTTACTAGATGTAATGTTACCAGATATTGACGGAATAAGTATACTGAAATCACTAAAAGAAACTAAGTTTAAAGAAATACCTGTAATTATGGTAACAGCAAAAACAGATGAGATTGACCGTATAATTGGACTAGAATTAGGTGCGGATGATTATATTTCAAAACCCTTTAGCGTAAGAGAGCTAATTGCTAGAGTTAAAGTAGTTAGCAGGCGCAGCAAAAAAGGCGAAAATAACCATGACTATATAGTATATAAAAATATGCAAATGGATTTATCTAGTCATGAGCTGAAAATAGATGGTAAATTAGTGGAACTTAGCTACAAAGAATTTGGGTTGCTTAAAATTTTATTAGAAAATAAAGGGCGAGTATTAACAAGAGAAATACTACTAGATAAAATTTGGGGATATGATTATCAAGGTGAAACTCGTACTGTAGATGTGCATGTAAGGTATCTTAGGGGAAAGTTTGAGAAATTTGGTTATGCCCATTGGATAGAAACTGTAAGGGGAGTAGGTTATAAATTTATTAAGGAGTAAATATGTTTAAAAAAATTATTGCCCTAATTTTAGTAATTGTGATATTAGCTCATGCTGCTATTTTTATCACTCTTTTTAGAATAGAAGATTTATCAACTACAATAATATCCTGTGTTTGTATAATATTACTAGAAATAATACTGGTATATTTAAGCTTGCTATTATTTACAGAAAGGATACGAGTATCTATAAACAAACTAAATAGATATATAGAAAATTTAGATGATATACCTCAGTTACATATTGAGGTATATAAAGAGGAGTTTGAAGAATTTAAAAAATTAATTGTATCACTCGATACAATGATTGATAGATATAATAAAAACACTAAAAATTTAAGATATGAAAAGCGTAAAGCAGATTTAATTTTAAGTTACCTAGAGCAAGGAATTATAATTCTAGATGACCTAGGACTTGTTAAGGAAATAAATGATTTTTGTATAACAAGTTTGCAATTAAATATTAAGATAGATGATAAAATCGAAAATTTATTTTCAAACTCTACTTTTCAAAAAATGTTAAGTACATCTATAGCACAAAAACAATCGAAAAATTGTGAAATTACAGTAAACAGTCAAAATCTCTATATAAAAATTAAACCTCTTATTAAAAACACAGATAAATATGGATATATCATGTCAATAAGAGATATTACAGATATAAGAAAATTTGATGAAATTAAATACCAGTTCGTAAATAATGTAACACATGAATTAAAAACTCCACTTACCAGCATTAAAGGGTTTATAGAAACTTTACAATTGGGTGCAATAAATGATAAAAATGCCGCTACTAGATTTCTTGAAATAATGGATATAGAGGCTACTAGGTTATATAATTTAATTGAAGATATTTTATTATTATCTGATATAGAGCAAACAGAAGTTATTATGCCAGAAGAATTTGACTTAACAGCCTTAGTTACAGAAACTATATCTTTACTAGAATCACAAGCGTCAAAAAAAGGTATCCCAATTATCATAAAATTAGACCAAATAAATTTTAAAGGAGAACCAGATCATTTTAAACAGATTTTAATTAATTTGATTAGTAACTCAATTAAATATACTGAAAAAGGACATATAGAGGTTTTGCTTAAAGAAAAACAAAATGATATATTTCTAATTGTGAAGGATACTGGTGTAGGGATAGCATATGCACACCAAAATAGAATATTTGAAAGATTTTATAGGATAGATAAAAGCCGATCTCGTCAAAGCGGTGGTACGGGTCTAGGTTTATCAATTGTAAAACATTTGGTTGCGACGTATAATGGAGATATAAGAGTTAATAGTGCCTTAGGTAAGGGGAGTGCATTTATAATTAGATTTAACACTAAAAAGTATTGACATTTTTCGGCTAATTTCTTATTATATAAAGTGGGAAAAGACTATATCATTATGTGACGAAAGGATAAAAATATGAAAGTTATATTAACACAAGACGTAAAAAAATTAGGTAAAAAAGGTGATGTTGTAGAGGTGAAAGACGGGTATGCAAACAACTCGTTAATTCCAAAAGGGCTTGCCATGCCAGCAAATGCAGTTAACCTAAACAAAAATAAATTAGATAAAAATGCAGAGGAGAAAAGACGTCAAGAAGAGCTTGAAAATGCACAAAACATAAAAAATGTAATACATGATAAGAAGATAAGAATAGGCATAAAAACAGGAGAAGGCGGCCGTGTATTTGGCTCTGTTACGACAAAAGAGATTGCAGATAGCATTAATACTTCTTTTAATGTAAAGATAGACAAGAAAAAAATAAATCTTCAAAATCCTATCAAAGCTATAGGTGCTATAACCGTACCAATAAAATTGCATCCAAAAGTATCTGCAGATATCGTGGTTGAAACTATAGGAGAATAGATATAGAAAAAGAGGCTCAAGGCCTCCTTTTTATTGTAAAATTGTTAAATTTTCTCTTAATGCAAATTCGATATATTTTAAAGACACATATGAACGTCCATCAATTAATGTAACTTTTTCGTCCATTATCATTTTAATGCCATTAATTTCTAATACGTCACTATTTTGAGCAATTTGAATATCACCAATATTGATTACATTATTATTAACTGTTATATCCGCATCAAGGCCAAATATAGCTGGTATATCACGAACGGCAACCATTAAAGTACCGTTATCTGTAGTATATGGTGTTGCTCCTAGATACGTTGTATCAGTACCAATAGTTATACTATTTGTATTTAAGTCTAATACTTTTTGAACAGTAACAGGTAAAATTGGTACATACTCAATTATAACTTCTGGTGCAACTTCAGGTATTACTACTGGTTGTGTATTCTGAGTAATATCTCTATGAGTTATAATAAAGTCTTCAATTAAGATTGAGTCTTTTGTAGTATTAGTAAAGTTTCCATTATCTAATTTAGCATTCTTTAATGATATAGCAGTTCCCCCAACTTTTATATCATAATCTCCGATAGGTGTGTTTTGACCTACAGTAAATATCATATCTGAAATGATAATTTCGCCTGGTGCAGAAGATTGTCTTGTAATATCTATTACTATATAATTATTAATAAGCTGATAGTTAAGCTCAATTCCATTTGTAGAATTTATTGTTATATCTTCTAGTTGAATGTGGTTTCTTTCTGCACTTACAAGTTCTATAACAATTTGCTCATATTTTTCTAATATATTTGCTTGAGTTTCTTTAATAACAATTTCGCCTACATTTTGTTCTTTAATACCGATTTGAACATTTGCTGGTTCTGTATCTATAATTAAAGTATTTTCTACAGCTCCGACGATAAGTTCAATATTTGAAGAGAAGTTACGTGCTTCTGCAATAACTTTAACGTTACCAGTCTCATTTACACCTGCTAATAATTCAAGTTCAAGTTCTATGCAATTAGCTATTCTTGAATTAAAATTAGGACCAATATCGCCTACAATCTCTGTAATATTTCCTTGTGCATCTTTGTGTGCCTTAAAAGTTATACCGTCTACAGTAACTTCTTCAAAATTGATTATATCTGCACCTTTAGTAGAAATAAATATATTTAAATTGCTATCAAGGCTACCTGCTACAGTTTCAGTTATATTAAACTTAACTTTTTGAGGAGTTCCACCCGCAATAATATTTTGATTGTTACTAGTTGTTAAATTAACTTTATATTCTTTAACATCAGATACCATACCTGTTGAAACTATATCTCCAATAGATACAGTTAAATTAACTTGCTCGCATAAAACGCCTGTTTTGCGGTTTTCTGCAGTAACAGGTATATCTGTAATAGATATTTTACCTCTAATGTTATTGCTAGCAAGAGCTGGGATTTCTAATGTCAGTTGTTGGTTATATTCACTTAAACCAGTTATAGTGGCTACTGTATTTGTACCAGATAAGCCGTCTACACCAGTTACAGTAACGGTATCTCCTATAGTGGCATCAAATACAAGACCAGAGTTTGTTTCTAAATTCATAACCACTGTTGTAGGAGATATTAATGAATTAGATACAACCTCTTCAATAATAACTTCTCCTAAAAATCCTTTTCCTTCGATAGGAATATTTCTAGTTTCGCCAAATTTAATCTCTATATTTTTATCAGATAATGTATCCGCAGATAAGTTAATTGTTTGAGCACTAATTCCGCCGTTACCAATGATTTCAAGCACTGGGTTAGCCCCTGAAATCTCAAGTGATAGAGGTAACATAAACATATTGTTGGTTATATCTTTTACATGTACTTTTAGAGTATCAGAACTTAAATATTCTATAGTTACATTAGAAGAATGATTTTCGTCTAATACATATAGCTCTTGAATAAAAGCAACATCTTTACCTTTAATTAAGAACTCTTCGTTTGTATAGTTAACGTTTGTGGTTACAAACATATTAAGTGCATTTGAATTTTTAACTATTTCACCGTCTAGCACTTCGTATCCAAGAGTTGAGCCTACTATAATATCTTTATTATCAACAGTTGCATTTGATGCGGCCATTACAAAACTTCCTGCTCCTATGAATCCAAAAGCTGAACATACTGTTAAAGCTAATTTTTTCATTAATCTCATATACATCCTCCTTAGATATGTGTATAAGTAAAAGTAAGTTAAGTTTTATAAGTGAAATGTTTCGCTGCTACGAAAGATAGTATATAACATATTAAAACAAAAAGCAATAGAAAATGACAAAATGTAATATTTCTGTAATAATGCAATAAAATGTAAACCTAATAAGATTAAATAAATTAATATAGGTGACGCAGATAGATGTTTGCACTGGGTAAGTTAGTAAAATTTAGTTAGAAAAGTTTGTTTGGGGCTTTTAATAAATACGTTTTTTGTACATAATATAAAGACTAATAATTTTAAGAGAAAGGGGTAAGTAGAAGTATTTATGGAAGAGCAACTTAGGGTCCCACCACATAATATAGAAGCAGAGCAGTCGGTATTAGGCTCTATAATAATGGATGCAGATTCTATTGCTATAGCCAGTGAAATACTAAAAGCTACTGACTTCTATAGACCAAATCATAAAGAAATATATAATGCTATAATAGATTTATATGCTACTAATAAATCTATTGATATAGTTACAATTCAAAATAGATTAAATGAAAGAGGCCAGCTAATGCAGGTAGGGGGAATTTCTTACCTTGCAGATTTAGCAAATAATACTCCGACATCAGCACATATAAAGCAATATGCTCAAATTGTAGCGGATAAAGCAAATCTTAGAAAACTTATTAAAGCCACATCAAATATTAGTGCAAAAAGTTATGAAGCAGAAGATACTGTGCAAGATATTATGACATATGCAGAAAAAGAAATCTTTGATATTTTACAAAATAAGCAAACTGATGACTTTTCACCTATAAACGAGATAATGGTAACCACTATAAATAAAATTGAGCAAGCCAATAGGGCAGGTGGAGCCATTACTGGAATACCTACAGGGTTTATAGACCTTGATTATAAGACTGCTGGATTACAACCATCAGATTTAATTTTAGTAGCAGCAAGACCTTCTATGGGAAAAACAGCATTTGCACTAAATATAATTCAACATGCAGCACTGAGGCACAAAAAAAAAGTTGCGATATTTAGCCTAGAGATGGCAAAAGACCAACTAGTAAACCGTATGCTTTGTAGCGAAGCTATGGTAGATGCACAAAACGTACGTACAGGAAATTTACAACCTGATTCGTGGAATGCAATTGCACAAGCAATCCCTCGCATAACTGCTGCGGATATTTATATAGATGATACAGCAGGCATATCTATAATGGAAATGCGTGCTAAGTGTAGGCGTCTAAAAATGGATAAAGGGCTTGACTTGATTATGATAGATTATTTGCAATTGATGTCTGGTGGTGCAAAAACAGAGTCAAGGCAACAAGAGATATCTGAAATATCTCGTTCGCTAAAAGCATTGGCAAGAGAAATGGATGCACCTATAATCGCTTTATCACAATTATCAAGGGCACCAGAGGCAAGGGCAGACCATAGACCTATGCTTAGTGACCTTAGAGAATCTGGAGCAATAGAACAAGATGCGGATGTTGTTATGTTTTTATATAGAGATGAATACTATAATCCTGATACAGATAAAAAAAGTGTTGGAGAAGTTATAATAGCAAAACAAAGAAATGGACCAACTGGTACAATAGAACTTACTTGGCTTGGAAAATATACAAAATTTGTGGATACAGCAA
>MDJN01000118.1 GCA_001995005.1 Candidatus Parepulonipiscium sp. PG-Nun2H_MBin03
TGCGATGATTTTCACTATTTACATCGATTTCGTTATAATTCACTTATTATTTGTTCAACCGTATCAAGTGGCACTCCTAAGTCGTCTGCTATTTCTTGTGGTGTCATTTTTAGCCGTGTATATAAAGTTTTAACTTCACCTTTTATTTCGCCTCTTGCCTCACCACGCTTCTCTCCACGCTTTTCACCTTCGGCAACTGCTGATTTTAATACCGACTTCGCTATTCTCGTTTCTTTTAGGTGATATTCATATGCTTTCTTTTCTTTTGCTGTCATTTGCAAAATATCAAGCTTTTCTTGCACTTTATCCATGTGTTTTGCCTTGTTTGTTGCTGGAACTTTGCTATTTTTGAATATATATACCCATTCGTCAAGTGGCGTTTCTATTATGTCTTTAAATCGCTCAACATTTATCAGATAATATTCGGGGAATACGTCTCTTTTTAGTTTAAGTGGTTGTGGGTTTTTCTTATCACCTATATCCTCAAATCCAACTTTCCCTTTATACACATACCCATTGCCTCTGCCTAAATTAAAATATAATATGCTTATAGATATAACTTTTGTTATATTCCCATATGGGTCTGATGAATCCAAACTATCAGCTATAATTTTTGAAGTTTCCCACAATATTCTCTCCAAATAATCATCTTCTCGGTTGTATTGAATTTCTATAACCATTTGTATTCCGTTTGTATCTTTTGCTATAAGGTCAACCCTGTTTAGCTTTCCACCAATTCGGTCTTTGTCGCTCTCGCTTTCCAAAATTTCTACTATTGTGACTTCATATCCAAGTAACGCCTCCAAAAAACTTTCCAGTATATCGAAGTTTGCTCTCTGTCTTAATATATATTTCATTGCATAATCAAATGATATTAGTTCTCTTTTTGCCATATTTATCTCCTCTGCAAATATTTCTAATTAATTATATCTAACCAAAAAAATAAAGTGCTAATTTATATTTTTGCACTTTATTTCTATATACTTTTTTCTCTTAGGATTATGGAGTATCTATATGCCAAATATCCTTATTATATTGTGCTATTGTTCTATCAGATGAGAAATAACCTGCTTCTGATATATTTATTAACATTTTTTTAGCCCAGGTTTCACGGTCTTCATAATCTTTAAACATCTCTTCTTTAACTTTTATATAATCTTTTACATCTATTAAAGTCATAAAATAATCTTTTCTAATCAATTCGGCATGTATTTCTAATAATAGCTCCACATCCCCTATTTTTAACATCGCTGGACTAATTATAAAGTCTAGCCAAGTTCTAATATCTGCATCATTGATATAATAATCAACAGCCTTATAACTCGAGTTTTTATACATATCTATAATAGTGTCACTATCTTTTCCAAATATATAAATATTATCATCGCCCACAAGCTCGTGTATCTCTACGTTTGCACCGTCTTCTGTACCTAAGGTAATCGCACCATTTAGCATAAATTTCATGTTACCTGTGCCGCTTGCTTCTTTTGACGCAAGTGAAATTTGCTCTGACACATCACAAGCTGGTATTAGTTTTTCTGCATGCGTTACATTATAATTTTCAACCATAACAACTTGTAAATATTGAGATACTTCTTTATCATCCTCGATCAATTTTTTAAGGCATAAAATCACATGTATTATGTCTTTTGCTACTTTATAAGCTGGTGCCGCTTTTGCCCCAAATATTATTGTAATAGGTGTGCTTGGCTTATTTCCTTTTTTAATTTCTAAATATTTATAAATGATATATAAGATATTCATTTGCTGACGTTTATACTCATGCAAACGTTTGATTTGTATATCAAATATAGAATTCTCATTTATATCAGTATTATTAACTACTTTAAGATAATTTTTTAACTGAATTTTTTTATCGTGCTTAATTTTTAATAATTCATTTAATGCCTCTTTATCATTAACTAATTTAGCTAACTTCTTTAACTCCGTCGCATCTTTCCTAAACTCGCTTAAGCCATGTTTATCTATAAAGTTTACTAATTCTGCATTTGAATGCAATAACCATCTTCTAAACGTAATACCATTAGTTTTATTATTAAACTTTTCCGGATAAATTTTGTAAAAATCGTTTAATTCATTAGCCTTTAATATATCTGTATGAAGTGCGGCAACACCGTTTACACTAAATCCATAGTGCATATCCATCCTAGCCATATGAACTCGATTATTCTTATCTATAATATAAAGTTCTTTATTATCGGGATATTTTTTCTCTATTCTTTTTGCCAAATCTTTGATTATAGGAACAAGGTGCGCAACTACTTCTTCTAAAAAGCTAAGTGGCCATTTTTCCAAAGCTTCTGCTAATATAGTATGATTTGTATACGCACATGTATTTGATACAATTTCTATAGCTTTGTCAGTATCAAAGCCTCTTGCCACTAATAATCTAATTAATTCTGGAATTACTAAAGATGGGTGAGTATCATTAATTTGTACTACTACATGTTTTGCCAAATCTTTTAGGTCATATCCTTTTTGTTCACACTCAAATAATATTAGTTGAGCTGCATTACTTACCATAAAGTATTGTTGATAAATTCTTAGTAATTCGCCTTTTTTATCACTATCATCTGGGTATAAAAATAATGTTAAGTTTTGTTTAATATCTTCTTTATTAAAGTTGATGCCGTCGTTTACTATATCTTCATTTAATGTAGTAACATCAAATAGGTGTAGTTTATTTGTCCCATTATTATATCCTATTACATCTATGTCATACATCTTAGATTTAAGTGTAAAATTATTAAATTCTACATCAAAGCTTACTCCCGTATCACTTAGCCAAGTAGTCTTTTCAATCCATGGGTTTGGAAATTCAGTTTGTTTATTATCTTCAAACACTTGTTTAAATAAACCAAAATGATAATTTAATCCTACTCCATCTCCATTTATGCCTAAGGTTGCAATTGAATCTAAAAAGCATGCTGCTAACCTTCCTAATCCTCCATTACCTAATGAAGGTTCCGGTTCAACTTCTTCAATTTTTGCAATGTCTTTACCATTTGCATTTAACAATTCTTTAATTTCATCAAATACTCCTAAATTGATTAAATTATTTGATAGTAATTTTCCAATCAAAAATTCGGCGGAAATATAATATACTTTTTTATCTGCAGGATTTCCGCCTTGTATAGAGGCTGCTTCTTTAACAGAATTTAAAAGTGCGTAATAAATTTCTTTATCTGTTGCTTCTTTTATAGTTTTTTTTAGGTTGTTTTGAAAAATATCATTAAAATTCATTTGCTACTCCTTATAATCGTAAATATCTTCATATTCTAGTTGATTTTTTACTATAAAACTATTTATCTGTTGACTGTTACTATTCGTTAGCCAACTAAATCCACACCCAGCACCGATTGAGGGGGGTAGCGGAATTAGCCGTCCTTGAAATTCATTTTCTTTTGCTACATCTTCAAACATCATAGCAGTTGTAGTATTATAAAATGTTACTAATTTCATGTTACTCCTTTGCTTAAGATTATTTTTAATGCTTCTAATGCTATATCTACTTCTTGCTTAGTATTGTTATGAGAAAAGCTAAAGCGTATTATCCCTTTATCGGTTGTATCCAACATATGGTGTACTAAAGGGGCACAAAGGCCTCCTGCTCGAGTTATTATATCATAGTCTTTAGATAACAAAAAACTTATATCTACAGCAGAGCTACCCATCACATTAAATGTTACAACTGGCGTTGATAGTACACTTTGATTTGTATAAATTATTACATTAGGTATCTTAGCTAATTCTTGTTCAAAATACTTAGCTAAATCATGTGCTTTGTTATATAGCTTTTCGATTTTATGCTCATTGATATAGTCAAGTGCTGCTGATAAACCGACTATTGCATGACCGTTTTGTGTACCCGCTTCTAAACTTTCTGGTAAACCTATATTCATAGTTTGTTCAAACGTATGAGTTCCCGTTCCCCCAAAACTTATCGGATTAATATTTATATTTTTACTTAACGCTAATATACCTAATCCTTGTGGTGCCAACAAACTTTTATGTGCAGATAAACATAGTGCATCAATATTCATTTTTTGCATATCAATAGAAATTATACCAGCTGTTTGTGCCGCATCTACAACTAGCTTAATAGAATATTCTTTGCAAATTCTACCTATGTGTTCTAAATTTTGCACAACTCCTAAAGTATTTGATGCGTGGGAAATTACCAACATTTTAGTATTACTTTTTATATGCGATAGTACCGCATCTATATCTATAGTATAATTATTATTACATTTTATTATACTTAGATTTACCCCTTTTTTTTTCATATAATAAAGTGGTCTAAGCACGCTATTATGTTCAAGATTTGTGGTAATCACATGGTCGCCTTTTTTCAGCGTTCCCAGTATTGCCATGTTTAAACTTTGCGTTGCACCAGATGTAAATATCACTAGCGTAGGTGAGCTTACATTAAACATTTTTGCAAGCTTATTGCGAGTCTCATAAATTGCTCGATTTGCACACATAGAGCTTGTATTTACGCCCCTATTTGCATTAGTTAGCGTAGCTAAAGCAGTACTCACAGCTTCTATTACACATGGCGGTTTTATCGTCGTCGCAGCATTATCAAAATAAATCATATTATCACCTTATACTTTAATGATTTTAGTTGCTTTAGTTTGTCTTTCTACTATTTCATACATATTAGTTACTCTTCCTACTTTTACTATCAACTCATAATGTGTAAGACAGGCTCCACAACTTATAATTTCTACTCCTTTTTGTTCTAACTTTTGCAAGTCTGCAATAGTCTCTTGTTGTATGGTTGATAAAAATACGCCTTTGTTATACAAAATTATCAAATTTGGTAATTTTTCTGTTTCGGTTAGGGCATAAATAAATCCTTTTATTAAAGCAGCTCCTAACTTTGGGTCTCCTTGTCCCATAAAATCTGTATCAATTACCACTACTGTGTCCTCAAGTGTCGGCATGTCACATTCTATTTCAATGTTATCTCCTAAAAATATATGCATAGTGTATATGTCATCTTTTTGGTCCCACTTATACTGCAAATTCTTTTTAGTAACAAGTTTAATTAAGTTTTCTATCGCAATCTTATTATCTACTAATACTTCAACTACCCCTTCTTCTTTTTTGGGTAAGGATTCTAACAATTTTTTAGTCTCTATTACAGGTAATGGACACGCTTTTTTTATAGCGTTTATTGTGTGTTTATTCATTCTCGCAGCTCCTTTACAACTTTTCAAAATTATTTCTATTATATTATCCTGTACTTATATATGCTAAAACACTAAATATTATATTAGTATTAGCCGATATTATTTATAAAATACACTTAAAAAGGAGAGATAAATTAATGATTATAGAAAACAATTCTATCCAAAGCTATCAAGCTTATCAAGCTACTAATCAAGATACGCAAAAAACTACTCAAGATACACAAAAAACTACATCTGAACCTGATGTTGCGGCTACTTTTACACGTAGCGTACCAAATAATGCTACTTATCAAAGACCTCATAGACATCCTCGTCCAGAAGAACTTAGTAGCGAACAAACTGAAGTAGCTGAAAAAGTTACTACTCCAACCACTATCGGTTCTACTGCTGAACAATCTACCGAAACAAAAGGGCTTAGCACTGAAGAGGTTAATGCTTTAGATTCGCAAAGAAAAGAATCTGAAACTGAGCTATTGCGTCAATTAACTCAACAAACAATCGGTGGACAATCAGGAGTTAGTAGCTTTAGTATTGATGAAGAAACAGCAGCTATTTTAGTGAAAGTATTTGGTAGCGTAGAAGCCGCTGTTCCAGCTGTAGCATCAACTCCAGAAGCAGCAGCAGCAACTGTAGCTCCAGGTGGTTCATACTCTGTTGAAGCAGTAAGTGATCGTATTATGGAATTTGCAGTTTTTGCAGCAGGCGATGACACTGATAAGCTAGAAGAAATGCGAGCAGCTGTTCAACAAGGATTTAACGAGGCTG
>MDJN01000119.1 GCA_001995005.1 Candidatus Parepulonipiscium sp. PG-Nun2H_MBin03
TCTGAAAAGATTACTTGCTCTTTATCTCACCGCCTAAGAGGCGGGAGTATTAGAGCAAGTTCTTTCAGATAAAAATATTATAAATATGTCAAAAATATGTAGAAACTACTTCATTTGCATGTTATAATTAAGTTAGACTATATACACTTAAACTAAGATTGAGTGTCCTCAAATTTGAGGGGCTACCCCCCCCTCAAAAAAACGCTATATACATACGATCCGTTTACCACTGATAATCAAATTAAATAAGGGATAAATATCTATCGTAACAAATATTAAGGGGGGAATATTAATATGGGGAGGATATTATGAAAATAAAACTTATTGATTCCAAAATCTTTATAGTAGTTATAATTTTCATTATTTCAGTCATTTATATGACTAATTCCGCTATAAATTCTATTGATAACAGTAACGTAGATTTTATTAGCAAAATACAAGCAGAAGATGTTATTTCTCAATTAGAGTGGGATTTACACCTTTTACACGATACAGTTAATATTTTAGCCGAAGATACATACATAATTGATACATTAACTCAAATAAAAAATGAAGGGTATACTAGTGATGCAGGTAAGCAAATTATTCATCATATAGATAATGTCCAGCAAGTTATTATGCAACTCAGTTTTCTAAATAGTGTAGGTGTTCTTAGCTTAGATGGAGAATTTCTTATACATGATAACGTATTTATAGATAACTATATAGCTGCAGAAAGACCTTGGTTTGACGAAAGCATGTTAGATGCAAACGAGGCCGTTACTACAGGTATATACACACAAATAAATACAAATGAATTGGTGTTTAGTATAGTTAGGTTCATAAATGACCCCAATACCAACGAGCCACTCGGTGCAGTTATACTGGCTGCCTCATTAGATAATTTAATTGCCACACTAATAGAAAATTATCGTATTGCAGATCTAGACATTTTTATTGAATATGTAGATAGTACTGTTTATACTAATAATAAAATAGTCTCTTCTGAATTAAAAGGTAGTACCAATTTCACTGAAGCAGCTTTTTATAAAGATAGGAATATAAATTTTCTAACTTATTCTTTTTATACAGATAGGACTATAGATTTTCTAACTTATTCTACGCCATATCTTAATTTAACAATGGCCATAGACCTAGATGATTTAAAGGAAAATCCGCATGTTGTAGAAAATCACTATACGATTGTACTGAAGATTATTCTTCTAACTTGTATACTTATGCTTCTAATAATGGCGTGTTTAACATTTTTTGTAAAACCTGTTTTAGCAGCAGTTAATAGTCTGATAAATACTATAGAAGAATTAGGCGATGATTTTCCAGAATATACTTCAGATATTCGCAATATAGCTGAGCTTGCTCACATAATTGAGACAAATATTCCAAATAAAATTAAGTACCTCATGTACCATGATGACTTAACCGGATTGCCAAATCGTAAAATGTTTAAGCAGCTATATAGAACGTTTACTGCAAATGAGAAAGCAGCTTTAATCATGCTATTAGATATAAAAAACTTTAAGGGCATAAATGATAGTAGCGGAGATAATATTGGTGATTTGGTTCTTATTGATGTAGGAATAAAATTAAAAGAAATAATAGATAAAGAGGACGGTATAGTAATAAGATACTCTGGTGATGAATTTATTGTTATAGTACCGTACAATTGTCAAGATCTAGAATCATGTTATAGAACTAAAATACTATCTGTATTTCAAGAACCAATCATTTTCCCAGGCTCACGCCCAATACACATACGATTTAATACAGCTGGGATTATTAGTCCTTTCCATTGCTATACAGAAGAAGATATGATAACTAAACTATATGTAATGTTAGCACAAGCGAAAGAATTAAATACACCAGGATTGTTGCTGTTTAATCAGGAAACATATTCAATATATGTTAAAGAAGAAAGTATTAGAGCACACTTAAAAACTGCTATAGAAACAAATGAATTTGTTATATATTATCAACCTATTGTAGATGGCAATAGAGTAATTCATAAAGCAGAAGCTCTTATACGTTGGTTTAGCAAAGATTTAGGCTTTGTTCCACCAAATGAATTTATATTTATAGCTGAGCAAACACGTATGATACTAGAACTAGGCGAATGGATAATAGACCGTGTGGCACAAGATTTACAAATGCTATTAAAGGACGGACAGAATATACAAGTTTCTATTAATATATCTCCAATTCAAATAGTAGAAGAAGATTTTGTGCCACGTATAAAAGCTATTATAGATAAGTATAATATAGACTATAAGTATATTTGCTTTGAAATTACTGAATCCACTCTTATAGACGCAAAACAAATTGCTATGGCAAATATCAAAGCTCTACAAGAATTAGGCATTACACTTGCCCTAGACGATTTTGGTACTGGATACGCCTCATTTGGCTACTTAAATGACTATAACTTAGATATTATTAAGATAGATAAGATATTTGTTGATGATTCAACTCAATATCCTATTATAGATGGAATATATCGTATATCCGAAGCTCTTAATATGCAAATAGTTATAGAAGGGGTTGAAACCAAAGAACAATTTGACGAACTTAAAAAATTTGGACTTATACAAGGATACTATTTTAGTAGACCAGTTAAATATGATGAATTTATACAACTACTTTAAAGGCGAGAAAACTCTCGCCTGCAGACTGTAGACGATTAAATCTAGCTAGATAGATATGAACTATAATTATTAAAATTTACTTCTATAAAAAGCATAGTTTTTGTAGCAGGGTCAAGGGACGAAGTCCATTGGAGGGGTTTCACCCCTCCACCCCCGATTATAAGGATAACTCTAATAAATAACTATTTGTCAACAAACTGAAAAGCCCTTTAAGGGCTTTTTACGTTGTTAAGATTTGGTGATAATTATGCTACCGCCCAGATCTGGAATAGGTATTTTTGCCAGTTTGCCAAACTTATTTTCATAGTCAGTGATAGCTCGTTTTACTCCTAAGTTTAAGTTAGTATAACTATTAATAATGATATACCCGCCCTGTGAGAGGCGTGGATAAAAGTACCATAATCCTCTATAGGTATCATCGTATAGCCCTGTATCTAATGAAACAAGTGCAAAAATTTCCTCAAGTCCTTTTAAACTGTTAGGGAAATATCCTTGTTTAATAACACACTTTTCTTTATGAGGCATTTCTTCTAATATTGTAGTTGAACTAATATCTTTTAAATATTGTTGATATTCAGGGTCATCTATATCAGAGCCCATTTCATCAATATCCCCAAAAAGTTCTTTGTCTTCAAATACATTAAAAGTATCGAATAAATAAAGTTTTCTATTAGGAAATAGCGTATTAAGTTTTTGTGCCAAACCTCCTTTATATACTCCAAACGCAGCGAGTTCACCAGTAACATTATATAATTCTATTTGTCCTTTTAGTAATTCAAGAGTTCTATACCTAACGTATTCAAATATTTGTCCATCATCTGAAATGTCTGGTATTATAGTTGGATTTTTATTATCATACGCCATAGTATATATAACTCTAAGGTTAAGATTATGAGCGTTAACAACATGATTGTGTTTATCTACTAATAATGAAGTAGATAGATTATTCAGGAGCTCTGTATATATAGCAGGAATAATGATAATTTTATCTAATGGTACACCAAGTTTAATAATATTTAAGTAAGTCGTTATATATTGATTTGCGATAAGAATTTTATCAAACGCTTTGTTGATTACTTCTGCAGAAGTGAATACAGGAAGATCTTTAAATTCTTTAACCTCGCCTGAATCTTCTATAAATCCTATCACATCATAAATTTTAGTTATGTCATCGTACATTTGTTTGCAATAATGCCCTATGCCATAGACATATATTTTTTCCATAAATCTGCTCCTTAACGTTTCGTAGTATATTCTAAATTTGTTTCATACGTTTGTACATCATTCATATTATCGCATTCAAGCCATAATTCGTCTGTTGGTATAGCTTCAATAATATGACCTTGCTGTATTAAATGTTGCAATAATGTAGTCATATCCAATTTGTATAATGTCTTTTCCATAGGTAATTTTATAGCATCTTGTACCATATTCCACCCTGTAGGAGTGAATTTGATAAGTCCCATATATTGACCCGCTACATCATCTTTACATAAAGGTTGTTTACCAATTTCTATTAATCTGTGTCCTCTTAATTTAAAGGTTTCTAAATCCTCTAGTGGGTTATTAAATCTCATTGACCAAAGTTCCCAGAACTTAGTATAGTATGTTATAGAAATATCGCCAGAGGAGTTTTTAAGTTTTGTTATAACCGACGGTTTAAATAAAATATCTGAGTAAGACATGATACACGGCTCATTTTCTAACCATTCACTTGCCTTAGTAAGTGATACAAACATATTAGTAGATTCCCATTGTGCATTGTGAAAATATTTGACGTTAGGAATTTGTATTAATTCTTTTTTATAGCCTGTGACAATACCTATATCTGTACTTTTAAAACCAGCTTCTATAAAGGTTTTTACAATATGCTCAATAAGAGGTTTACCAAATAAAACTGTCATACATTTAGGTTTATTTGCTGTTTCAATACCCATACGACTTCCTCTGCCTGCTGCTAAAATAATTATTTTCATAGTTCTAGCTCCTTTTTTATTAAATCTAAATCCTTCAATTTAAATGGATTTTCTCGTTCGGGATGCCACATGATTGCTGTAATTTTATATATCTTATGCTTAATGTGTTCTATTGTTCCATCAGTTGAATATGAGAGAGGCAAAAGTTCAGCAGGTAAAGTTTTAATACCTAAGCTGTGGAAACTATTTACTTCTCTATTTATAACGCCAGTTAATTGATGTTGTATAGCAATATGTTTATTAATCTTTTTAAGCGTTCCACCAAAGAAACTAACTATCGATTGCATTCCCCTGCACACCCCCATTAAAGGTATGTCATAATTAATGGCATAGCGTATTAAAAAATTATCAGTAACATCTCGGTTAATAAATCTTCCGCCATATTCTACTGATGAATCTCCTCCTGTTAATATTATCGCATCAGGTGTTATAGTTTCTAGAAAAGTTGATAAGATAGCAATTTGATTAGGAACTGGGAATATTATTGCATCTAATGTAGTAAATAATTCGCCCCATTTAATATCTAGGCTATCTCTTTGTTCGTTATAGGCTTCAATTATGTCTACACGCTGTGTTATTGCTACTGTTTTCATGTTAACACCTCAATCTTTTTATTAGCACAGTCGATTAAAAGTCTCTTATAAGTAGAAAGTCTATTAAATTCCTTTTGACCAACTCCAATAACTGCTGGTATATTAAGTTCTCCAGCACGTATTGCCATATGAGAGTTTGCACCACCAAAAGCTGTTATAAATCCTCTAATCTTATGAGAAAAAATCCAATCATACCCAGGGTCTGCAGCCTCGATTAGTAATATTTTATCAGATATATTTAGTGCAGTAATATCATCACTAATAATTTCACCTTCTATACTATTTAGAGTAATATAATTAGCTACTATATCAATTAATTCAAAACTATATACTTGACTTTGGTTAGTAATTACAGGTGGCAAAGATATAGCTAGAGTTTTTTCATATTTAGACTTACCTTGTTGAATGGAGTGTGATATAACTGATTTTATATCACAAGCTGAATTATACAACTCTAATATATTAGAAATATCAAAATAGCTCATATCTTCGTCTGAAAAGCCATATATTGCTCCTAATTCTTTTAACAAGTTAATAACATCAGATACGGTGTGTGTAAATATAAATTTTGAATATTCACGCCCCTCAATAGCTTCTTTAATAAACTCAAATAAATTTAAAACATCTCCTTCAATTTTATATTTATTCATCATATCTTTAATCTGTTGATATTGGTCTAAGGAGAGCTTAAAATGATTACTTTCAGATGAAATTTCATTTGCCATACATTTATTAAAATATAGACTTGGCATTTCGTCGTATCTTTTTGTTAATATATTATAAGTTCCGGGGCGTAAATGACCATATTTTTGCATAAAAGCTTTTGTAGATAAATTTATGCTATCCGTTCTCATTGTAGAGCTTACAGTATTTAATTCTTGCATATAATTCTCATATTCAATTTGATTTAAGATACCTACGCTAACCATAGATTTTAATAACTGGATTGCTATAAAGCCTGCTCGGGCAAGACCAGCAAATGGCAACGTTCCATACCTTGCACAATCTTCTAGTAACCAATAGATTTTAGAGATTATATCTATGTCACTGTGTAAGATTATTTTACGTTTCTCTTCTAGTAATTTAATTTTTTGATTTTCGCTTCTCCATAGGCCATCTTGAATATTAATTACCTTATTTGTAAGGTTTAATAAAGAAGTAGTTATATTATTAATTTCCTTTTGGCTAAAATTATGTTTTTTGAGGATTTTTATTTTATTTTCAATGTCGAAGAAAAAACAAGAAAATACAATATCAAATTCAATTTTATCTTGTGCATCAGGATTGTTTTCTAGACATTCTAAATAATAATTAACTAATTTTTCGCTAAGCGAGTTGTTTATATCAGCTGGTATAAAGGAATTAAAACTAACCCGTGTATCAATATAAGTTAAGCCAAAAAAATCTACCATTAGCGGAAAACTACGCAAATTTTTATATCCATAATTATTTCTTTGATATGCCCAAGTACCGTCGGTAATAAGTCTTTTGTATAATGAAGATGCGAGTGGCCGAGGTCTAAGTCCGATCATCTCGGCCGGATTCCAATCACTCATAACAGTGTAGATGGTTTTTTTGCCAAATAGGTATGGTTTATGGTGCATATTATTTTCTATAAATTTTGCAGTTATATCCAATAGATTTTGTTGCGTCTCTTCATCTATTGATTTAACATTTACTATTAACTTACGAACTTGTAGTAAATAAATAAGATCATTCTTTATAGCAAATTCGATATCTAGTTCAGTGCATTCAAAAGCACATTCCAATTCCTGAACCATAGACAAAATTTTACTATATTTTTCGTTTAATTCCCCTGTCTGTCGAGATATATAAACGGTTTTTAGATTTTTACCATGTCCAGATGTTACTGAATCTGTATTACCAGTGACATCATCATAATTTATTATATAATAATTTGACCCGTTACTAGGGTCTTTTGTAAATATAACACCACAACAATCAATATCTTCTAGCATAGGTTGCACAAAAATCTGATTATTTGCATTGTCTAAACAAGATTGTTTAACGTCATTAATAGCTTGAAGTAGTTTATCTACGTCGGTTACATTTAGTATAGATAAATATTTCCCAGCATTAGATTGGTCTGATTGATCTTCGGCAAGAGCAGAAGATCGTACAATTAAGGGCACATGGCTAAATTCCGCAAAAATTTCTTCTGCAAATTCATAGTTTATAGGCTGGGCAACCTTAAAAGAAACTTGTGGCAAAACTTGTGAATGTGTTAAGTTACCGTATAATGCTTTTAATGTATTAGCTTTTGTTGAAAAAGTGTACATATATATGCCCTCACTTTAATTGTGCCATCCACAAGCGAGTTATATAAGGGACCTCGATATAACTTTCACAATTATTAGAAATATAATCATCAATTTGTTTAATAATAGTATTAAAGGTATCAGGTGATTGGCGATGCAAGGTTCCGTGAGACTTCCAACCTTCGCTAAAATCACTAGCAAGAATTTTATGAACTACTTTACCTTCAATAAAATGTACTTCGCCGAATAAATTTGATTCATTTATTATATTTGTTTGATCTTCACGTCTAGTTCCATAAGTGTACCCAGCGATATTAGATTTTATAATTTCTTCAATGGCAATTTGTGTTGGATCAGCTAAATCTCTATGATTCCACATACAAGCAAACCATCCATGAGGCTTTAAGATTCTTTGAGTTTCTTTTAAAGCGAGTTGCCTATCGCACACATTAAATGATGAGCCAAATGTGACTAAATCAAAGGTATTGTTTGGCATACCAGTATTCTCGCCTACGCCTTCAAACCAGCTTATATTAGGGTATTCCATAGTTTTTTTAGTTCCATTTGCCCGCATAGCGTCGTTTGGCTCTACAGCACTAACTTTAAATCCTTTTTGAGCTAGTATTAAAGTTAAATGTGCTGCTCCAGCCCCTACGTCACAAATATTTGCATCGTTAGTTATATTTGCGATATTTAACATTTGATCTATTGCATCTATTGCGTAATCTGGCCTTTTTAAATATGCATCCGCTAATGCTGTATAATCCCATTCTACTTTCATGTTCATTATCTCCTTAATTATTATTTTGTTGTAGTATAATTTTATCTATAATTCTATTAGCATTAATATTACAGTTGTTATCAATTATAATATCAGGGTTTTTAGGTTCTTCAAAAGATAAAGTAAGTCCCATAACATTAGCCTGATTTGTACTATACATATTTTTTTGATCTCGGTTTATAAGAGTTTCTTGCGATACTCGTATATATATTTCTATATAATTATCGATATTTTCTCGGCTCCAATTTCGCACTTCATCAAACATTGATATAGTACAACATATTACAATTAATCCTTGTGAGGATAATAGCTTGCACAGTCTTGCATACCTATAAGCACATATTAATCTATCTTCTTTAGTATATCCTAGGTCATGTGCAATAGTCTCTCTCATTAAGTCTCCATCAAGGAAGACCACACCTTCTGTAGTTGTTTTGATGTGATTGTATATTATTTTGCCTATTGTTGTTTTGCCAGCACCAGCTAGCCCTGTTACCCAAAATACTTTTTCTGACATAATTTTAAATCCTTTGTATATAATTATTTATTCTAATAAAGGTTTTATAAGGCGTGCAAATGGCATATTCCCTGCATATATACGCTCAGCAACATCACACATTGACTCATAGATATTTTGTCTTACTTGTGCTCTATATTCTTCTGGTATTTTATGTTCAAATAAAAATGGTACCTTTAACATTTCTTTAAAAACATCTAATGGAATAGGCTGATGAGTATCATCCATATAATCATAACCAAAATGAATTAGTCTAGATTTGTATATAATATTTAGTCTAAATATATCAAACTCAGATAGCACACTACTAACATCTCTAGTAAGAGGTGTTTTATCAAATAGACTAAGTGTTCCTGAAGAAGATAGTGTATTGGCATTAGGTATATCGTTTAGCATATCATTAGAATAAGGAACATCTAAAAATTTACAAACTGCTCTAAAAGTTTGTTCGGGCATAAGTTTCCCATCTTCTAGTCTAATTGCATAAAAAGCATATTTTTCTAACGGGAATGGGCCTATATGATAATAGTTAAGACAACATAAATAATAGTCTAAAGGGTCGTAACGTTGTGGAGCGACTATTAAAAAGTGATTTATGTTAGAAGCTGTTCTGGTAATGAAATGTCTTTCAGGTGTTAATATCTTATAATATCTAAAAAATTTTACAAGAAGTAAATAAAGTTCATTACGACAATGATTATCGACTATTATGTTAGGTATAGTTCTTTGATTAGACTTTGCATCAAGATATACTTCAGATAACAAACAAGCTTTAAAAATCTCTTCGATAGATAAAGTAAGTTTGTATTGTGTAATTACAAAAAACATAGTTTCGAAAGCTTTATATTTGTATTTGCCCATTATATAATAATTGGTTTTATATAAGCAGTATCTTACTTCGGATAATGTATAAGTTTTATTAGTTTCTATAGAGTTTTCAATTAATGGCCACTTATGTTTTTCTAAAGTAGATATTTCTAATTTTGAAGCATGTCCTACTTTAGGCATAGAATTTACTACGGGTTTTAAAAGATAACTAATATATTCATTTTGATTACAAATATTATAAAAGAAAGAAGTACCACAGTGTGGATTATGTGGACACCATAATGTAATAGACTTAAATTCATCTATACCGACCAATTCTGTTTTAGTTTCGCTGTAGTCAACACCATACTCATCTAAAAAGTTAATAGGGTACAATTTTTTATTTTCTGTGCCTAATAGAAATATAAATTTGTCGGATCTAATTATCTCACTTAAGTCACAAAGTTGCAGTAATGCACATAATAAATCTGGAGTATCGTAATATAAATACACATGATTATCAGCCCCATAGAGAGAACTATGCCTTACGTGGTCCATTAAGTATGTTAAATCGCCTACCCGAATTATATTTTCGTAAAATAATTCATTGGATAAATCTTTAAAATAATATGGTCGATCATCAACATCATATTTAGTGGTTACAGGACCTATAAATTCTTCGGACACCTTATTATATATAAAAAAATCAGTTTCTGATATTCGCAATACTACTAGTGAGTATTCGGAAATATCACTATGTAGTGAGAGGGGGGTGCCTGTGCTAATCTTAGAATAAGTATTTTGTAAAATATTTTCTAAGTTATTAGAATAATTTTGTTGGAAACATGTTTTATATTGCATATGGAAATTTCTTATTAACAAGTCTAATATATCTTCTTTGCTGTATTGATTATCTAGTAATTCTACTAAATTCTGTAAATATTTTGTATCGGTAGCAACTCCAAAATAATCTACAATTTTTTCGTATATTATATTATCATAGTTCATATTTACACCTTTTCTTTTCATATTTATATTATTAACCTTGTTTATTATTATTAAAATAACATTTTTTATATTAAGGAGATAGTAATTGACTATATTCACTAGCTCACTTAATATAAAATATCTGTTGACCCTTATTTTACAACAGCACCACTAACCATTTCGCCTAGAGGGCCGATGGCTACTAAGTTACCGTTATCATCGGAGGCACAAAGTATCATACCTTCTGATAATATGCCACGTAGTTTAACTGGTTTTAAATTTGTCACAACGACTACCTTTTTTCCTACAAATTCTTCAGGGGAGTAGTATAGAGCTATACCAGAAACGATGGTACGAATTTGGTCGCCTATTTTTATTTTGGATACTAACAATTTATCCGCCTTTGGAACTTTGTTACACTCGATGACTTCACCAATTTTAAGTTCCACCTTAACAAAATCGTCGATGGATATTTCCGCAGTGATGTCAAGTTTATCATTAGATTGTGAGGTAGCACTGACTGGATGAGCTAATTCCGTAAGTTCTTTTTCAACATCTATTCTTGGAAATATATTATCATACTTTTTAGCATGTACTTGAGTTAACTTACCAAATTCATGGATTGTGTCCCAATGAGTTAATTCACCTCGTGATAAGCCGATTTGTTGCCAGATTTTAAGCGTTGTGTTTGGCATAAATGGTTCTATCATTATACTAACAATTCGCAATCCTTCTACTAGAGTATATAAAACGCCTGCTAGTTTATTTGTATCATTAGCATCCTTAGCAAGTAACCAAGGTGTAGTTTCATCAATATATTTATTAAGTCGTCTAATTATAATCCATATATTTTCTAAAGATTTGTCAAAAAATAGCCTTTCGATATTTTCTTCCATTAAAGCTACATTATGCGATATAATGCTTTTAACGCTAGCATCATATTCGTTATCTATTCGTTCTGTGGGTAATGTACCAGCGAAGTATTTTTCTATCATAGCGACAGTACGAGAGGTTAAATTACCTAAGTCATTTGCTAAATCTGAATTAATACGTGTAATAAGAGCTTTATTAGTAAAGTTGCCGTCTTGACCAAACGATATCTCTCTTAATAAGAAATATCTAATAGCGTCACTACCATATCTATTTACTAATATACTAGGGTCAACGACATTACCTACAGATTTACTCATCTTACCTCCATCTATAATCAACCATCCATGTCCGAAAATTTGCTTCGGTAAAGGTTCGTCTAACGCCATTAGTATGGCAGGCCAGATTATTGTATGAAATCTAATAATTTCCTTTCCAACCAGATGAACATCAGCAGGCCAGTATTTTTTATAATCAGTGTCTTGGCCTAAATATCCAAGTGCGGATATATAATTTGATAAAGCGTCAATCCATACATAAACTACATGTTTGTTATCAAAATCGACAGGTATGCCCCATTTAAATGAAGTTCTAGACACGCATAAGTCTTCTAGTCCAACTTTTAAGAAGTTGTTCAGCATTTCATTTTGTCTTGTATTAGGTTGTATAAAATTAGGATTTTCTTCTATATGTTTGATCAATCTATCTTGATATTTAGATAATTTGAAAAAATATGCCTCTTCTTTTACCTTTTCAACATCTCTATTGCAATCTGGGCATTTACCATCCACTAATTGATGCTCTGTAAAGAAAGATTCGCACGGTGTACAGTATAATCCGGTGTATTCACTTTTGTAGATATCCCCTTGTTCATAAAGTTTCTTAAATATTTTTTGTACTACTTCTATATGTTCTTTGTCTGTGGTACGAATAAATTTATCGTAAGAGATATCCATAGTTTTCCATAAATCTTTAATCCAATCCACTATGTCATCCACAAACTTTTGAGGTGTCACGCCTACTTCTTGTGCTCTATTTTCTATTTTTTGTCCATGTTCGTCCGTTCCGGTAAGAAACATAACGTCAAACCCACGTAATCTTTTATATCTTGCCATAGCATCTGCTGCAACTGTTGTATAAGAATGCCCAATATGCAGTTTATCACTGGGATAATATATTGGGGTAGTTATATAATATGTCATTTTTTCCTCCTAAAAAACTTTTATCTTAGTTTACAATTATTCCTATTTTTTTGCAAGGATATTTTTAACTAAATTTTACAAGTTGCCAAACAAAGGGGCGTATGGTATAATTGGAGTAAAAATAAACTTAGAAGGAGAAAAACTATGCTTAAGCAGAAACATTTATCGCAACGTATCCGGTTTATGACAAATAGCTTGATTATTATACTAGTATTGTTAAATACTACAATTCAAGTGACAAAATTGTCAAGAATCGAGGTCGAAAATGCACATAATAATGTAAAACAAACTTTAGGTATTACACAAGCTCAATTTAATGGATGGGTTGATGAAAAAAAGGTATTTTTAGAAACGCTAATAAATAGTATAGAGTTTAACCAATCTTATTTGGATTTAGACCAATTAGAACATGAGATAGCGAGTCTTTCGGGTACAGTTAAAGATATATCTACTATATATATTGGGACAAACCAAGGCAGATTAATACACTCAGATTATTGGAGGCCCTCTGCAGATTTTATAGTAACTGAAAGAATGTGGTATATAGATGCAATAAATAGTGATACATTTATCATGACACCACCTTATTTAGATGCAACGACTGGCGGAATTGTAGCGTCTATGGCACAAAAAATTACTAACAATAGTGGCCAACCTATTGGAGTATTAAGCATAGATATTACTCTAGATTCATTAATAAATTTAATAAGCTCATCAGAAACTGACGAGGGATTATATGCATTTGTAGTAAATGAAGCTGGAGACATTTTAATGCATTCAGACCCAACTCTTGCACCACAAGCAGATGGTTCTATGATAAATTTAGATAGTACAAAAGCTAAATACGAAGACTTTTTTGTTACAGAACGTGCGAATGAAGCTGTAACAGGTATAAATGCAGCAGGGGATAGTGTTTATAGTGCATTTACGCTTGTTCCAAATACAGATTGGGTTATTATTACAAACTACCCGACCAAATATACAACGCAAACAATAGTTTTAGAAATACTGGTGGCATTACTCATATTCTTAGGAGGATTAATATTTAGTACAATTGCAATAGCTAATTTTGTTAAAAAGTATATTACTCCTATAAATCAAGTGGCAAATTCTCTAACAGAAATAAGCAAAGGAAATCTTAATATTAATACGGCTAATATACCACGCAGCAGCTGGGAGATTGATACGTTAACAGATTCTCTTGTAGTAGTTACAAATAGTTTGAATATGTATATAAAAGAGATTTCAGATATATTACTAAATTATGCTAATGGAGACTTTACGGCAGTTCCGCAACAAAATTATGTGGGATCATTTAGTGCTATAAAGACTTCTCTAACTGATATATCTCATAGTTTAAGAGAATTACTAGCAGATACAAATCATTCGGCTACAGAAGTAAGTACGGCTGCAAATAATATAGCAGAATCTGCAGGAGAACTAGCAGATGCAACAGTTAGTCAAGCTACTCTATTAAGTGAGTTTAAAGAAAATACTCATAATATTGCCACAGATATTATAAATAGTATTGAAGATATTGATAACAGTTATAAGAGTATATCTGAGATGGCGCATAAGGCAAATGAGAGTAAAGAAGTGGCTAATAATATGGAGTCTGCTATGAATTTAATCAGTTCTTCTACCCAAGAAATATTAAAAATTATTAATCAAGTAGAAGACATTGCAAGCCAAACTAATCTATTGGCACTAAACGCAAGTATAGAAGCTGCAAGAGCAGGCGAAGCGGGACGAGGATTTACTATTGTAGCAAGTGAAGTAAGAGAACTATCGGGTAAAACATCAGAGATTGTTAAGACAATTTACGATATAATTAATACAAACTTAGATAGTGTAAAACAAGGAGAAGAGATGGTTGCATTAACGACCAATGTACTTGATAATATTATAGAAGCAAGTAGAGAAACTGCTATTGTGTCAAAGAATATCCGAGATAATGCGTTAAATCAACGTGATGCGTTACAGGATATGACAAGTGAAACAAATAGATTGGCACAGGATATATCTAAAAATGCAGCGATATCTGAAGAAAATGTAGCAATAAGTGAAGAATTATCTACACAAGCAAATATATTAAAAAGTAAATTGGATAAATTTATAATTGATTAATAATTGATTAATAATTGATTAATTTAAAGGACTCTGTTTAAGGGTCCTTTTTGTCATGGACGGCAAATATTTGGAAATATACCTAGAAATATGAAAATTTATATTGACAAATATAGGGGTACAGGGTAAAATTATAATGTTTAAAAAAGTACTATAAAATAGAAATTTGCAACTGTACAAAAAGGACCTGTTGAGTTAAAATAATGTATTATAAATTAAATGTAATAGATATCAAATGAGTTAGCTTAACAAGACACAAAAAATACGCGGAGGAAATTATGACGAAGAAATGTTCAAGAAGGATGAGTTTGGTTTTAGTAGGAATTATGTTAGGTTGTCAAGTAGGTACGGTTTATGCTATTTCAGAAGATGAAATAGTAATTGAAGAAAGTATTGAAGTAGAGGATATCGAAGAAGTAGCGGAAAGTATTGAAGTAGAGGATATTGAAGAAGTAGCGGAAAGTATTGAAATAGAGGATATTGAAGAAGTAGCGGAAAGTATTGAAATAGAGGATATTGAAAAAGTAGAGGAAAGTATTGAAATAGAAGATATTCAAGAAGTAGCGGAAAGTATTGAAGTAGAAGATATTCAAGAAGTAGTAATACAAGAAGTTTCAGGTAATCAAATACCAGATATTTCAGAAAGTATAGTAGTGGTTAATGAGCAACAAAATGCAGATTTGATAACAGTCACTGGAGGAGAGTATGGTAAGTTTCAAACAGTAGCACTTACTAGTAGTATAGCGGATGCTGAAATTTATTATACTATAGATGGTACAGAACCGACAATATCATCTATAAAGTATACGGGCGAAATTACTTTAACAGAAGATGTACATATAAAGGCAATGGCCATTAATAATTCAAATAATAAGGAAGTATTTGATTGTTATATTACAATAGCACCAGATATAAATTATGATTTAGTATATGAGGTATTGGACTTGGTAAATATCGAAAGAGAAAAAGCCGGAGTTAATCCACTTGTATTAGACCAAAGGCTAATTGAAATTGCAACAATAAAATCAGCGGATATGGCAAAAAATAATAACTTTAGCCATACAAGTGATATCTTTGGAAATCCGAGTAATCTATTATTAAAGTTTGGATATATTGGAAATTACATTGGAGAAAATATTGCAGCAGGTCAAGTATCGGCAGAAAAAGTAATGGAATCTTGGATGAGTAGTACAGGGCATAAGGAAAATATACTTAGAGCAGAGTATACGACAATAGGGATTGGATACAGTATGCACAGCAATGGAGCGTATGGGAGATATTGGACACAAATATTTAGTGCAAATTCAGTAGAAAATGCTATACCTCCAACAGTAAGTAGACCAGAGCCAGAAGTACCAGAACCAGAAGTACCAGAACCAGAAGTGCCAGAACCAGAAGTACCAGAGCCAGAAGTACCAGAACCAGAAGTGCCAGAGCCAGAAGTACCAGAACCAGAAGTACCAGAGCCAGAAGTGCCAGAGCCAGAAGTACCAGAACCAGAAGTACCAGAACCAGAAGTACCAGAACCAGAAGTACCAGAAATAGAGGATCCAGAAACAGAGGATCCTGAAACAGAAAATCCAGAAACAGAGGATCCTGAAACAGAGGATCCAGAAACAGAGGATCCTGAAACAGAAAATCCAGAAACAGAAAATCCTGAAACAGAGGATCCAGAAACAGAGGATCCAGAAACAGAGGATCCAGAAACAGAGGATCCTGAAACAGAGGATCCTGAAACAGAAAATCCAGAAACAGAGGATCCAGAAACAGAAAATCCTGAAACAGAAGTACCAGAGACAGAGGAGCCTGAAACAGAAGAAGATACGACTGCACCAGTAATATCATATACAGGTAATACAGCATA
>MDJN01000120.1 GCA_001995005.1 Candidatus Parepulonipiscium sp. PG-Nun2H_MBin03
TATTTGATTTCGTTCTTCTCTAATACCTTCGATAGTTTCTGACACCAAATCTTCAAATTGTCTAACTTCTTCATGTATATTATTTATTGTTTCCTTTAGGCGATATTCTACTTTTTTTAGCTTCTCATCTGCGTGACGAATACCCATAATTTGTAGGTCTCGTGATTCTTTTTTGACATTTACCATGATATTTTCTGCATAGCCTAAGGCTTCTTGAGTAATTTTATGACTATCAATTAGTTTTTTTACTTCAAGTTCTGCGTCATATCGTATGTTTTCTGCTTCTTTATAAGCATCATTTAAAATTCTTTCCCTATCTTCAACAACCCAGTTGGCTTGTCTAAATTCATTTGGCAATAGATTTATTATTTTATCTATATATTCACTTACTTCGTTTCTATCAATTTTTATCATGTTTGAGGCAAAAAAAGCAAGTGGTGCCTCGTCTATTATCTCTTGTAAAAATTTGATTGACTCCATTACAACGGATACGCTATTACTTTCTTCAATCAACTCAACTTCTTGTCCTTTGTATATCTCAAATTCATTATCCATTTGGCATTCTCCTAACTGTTCCCATAAACTACTTATAGTTACAATGAATCTTTTTAAAAGGCATTTTCTAATACTATTAATATTTTTGTAGTGAATGTAACGTAGTAATTATTTGTTTTGGTACAAATTCTTCAATATTACCTCCAAAATGGATCAGTTCTCTAACTACGCTAGAACTAAGTAGTGTATACTCAGGAGATGATAATAAAAATATTGTTTCTATATTTCCGTGTAGTTTTTTATTAATTACTGCCATTTGTGCTTCATATTCAAAATCAGTAGAATTTCGTATACCTTTAATTATTAAATCAATATTTTTATTTTGTATATACTCTACTAATAGACCAGAATGTGAATCTACTATAACGTTACCTATATCACTTGTTGCCAGATGCATCATGTGCAGCCTATCCTCTACACTAAATTGCATATCAGTTTTTGCAGGGTTATACAGCAGTGCTATTATTAATTTATCTACTAATTTGCTTGCTCGTAAAATTATGTCCATATGCCCTTTTGTAATTGGTGCAAAACTGCCAGGGTAAATTCCTATTTTCATGTTACATCCTTTCGTAGATATTTATTTTAGTATTCTTATAAAGCTTTTGTTTTATTAATATCAATCTTTCATCGTCAATATCGTCTGCATCTGTAGCATTTTCTATTATAATTTTGCCTGTTTGTAGTAATATATTATTGTCTATAATATATTTTACAATATCGCCTATTCCAGTATAATAATATGGAGGGTCTAAAAATATAATATCATATGTTTGTTGTTCTGCACTTATTTTAGGCAGAGCTTTATTAATATTCATTTTGTATGTTTTACAGGCATTCTGCAATCTGATTTTTTCAATATTTTTCTCAAGTATCTTAATTGCATTGTTATCTTCTTCAACAAAAGTTACAGATTTTGCACCTCTACTCATAGCCTCAATACCAATTTGGCCAGTCCCACTAAATAAATCTAAAAAAGTGCATTCATTTATATCAAAATTGATTATGTTAAATAAAGTTTCTTTTATTCTATCTGTTGTAGGCCTAGTCGCAGTTCCGTCTGGGGAAAAAAGCTTTGTTCCTCTATATTTTCCGCTTATTACTCTCATCATAATTCCTCTTTTTACTTTATATTATACCACAAAATAACAAGTTTATCTAGTCAAAGATTATTCAAAAAAGATTTCATTAATAAAGTTTGTCATATTTTCTAAGTCTAATAAAAAATACGATGGGCTACCGTTTGAAACTTCTCCAGGGACAGTGTAAAATTCGATATTATCAGCATCAAAGGCTAATAAATAATCATAGTATTCAAGTACCTGTGTTATGGTTGCATCAGTTTTTACAGAAGAAAATAGTATTGAAGTCATTTCAGGTATTTTAGTAACTGTTGATGGACTAAGAAGAGTGTCTACAAATGCTTCAATAAACACTTGTTGCATCTCTATCCTACCTAAGTCTCCATTCCAATAACTTCTATACCTTACAAAATGTTCAGCCGTTTTACCATCCAATACTTGTAGCCCTTCTTTAAAGTTAATGTATAATCCTTGTGCAGGATCCGTATAATACATATTTTGTGGAACATATAATTCAATCCCCCCTACTGTATCTACTATTTCTCTAAATGCACTTGTTGATACTACAACATAGTTATCTACTTTTAATCCAAGTATAAGTTCAATTTGTCTTACCGTAAAATCTCTTATATTATCTATGCCAACATAGCCTGTCATTTCGTTTATCTTACTAACATCCACGCTATATCTTTTTGCCTCTTTCATGGCATCTTGTTGTGCCTGTGTCCAATAAACTTTGGAATCTCTAGGAATTGATATTACTTTTAATTTATTGGTGGAGCTATCAAAATTTACCACCATGATCACATCTGTTAAATGTCCACCAGCATCTGTACCAAACACGGCTATTGTTTGATTAACTTCATCATCAACTATAACTTCTCCTAAAATAATGCTTTCCCCTTCTTCTTGTGGATAATAAACCACTTCTTCATGTTTTACTATCACATCTCCTTGAGCTGGCACATAAATATGCTTCTGATATGACCACACACCAAAGGCAACTGTCGTACCTGCACATAAAGTTGTTATTAACATACTCTGCATAAATAGAGTAACAAATTGTGCCTTTGTACTTTTATTTCCGTTAAAAATCTTCATCTAACATCCCCCCTACTTTTAAATATAATATCATATTTAAACCAATTTTAACAGAACTTAGCAATAATTTTCACACCTCTATAAGTGAGGGCAGGTTACAACACTTTTTTTATACACAAAAAAGCGATAGACCGAAATCTATCGCTAAGTTTTCTTCTATTTTAGCCAAAATATCTTTTTAATAATCCTTGGAATGCTTTACCATGGCGAGCTTCATCTTTTGCCATTTCATGTACAGTATCATGAACTGCATCAAGGTTAAGTTGTTTTGCAAGAGTAGCCAATTCTTTTTTACCAGCTGTTGCACCATTTTCAGCTGCAACACGCATTTCTAAATTTTTCTTTGTAGAATCGCTTACAACTTCGCCTAATAACTCTGCAAATTTAGCAGCATGCTCTGCTTCTTCAAAAGCTGCTTTTTCCCAGTATGCTCCAATCTCTGCATATCCTTCTCTAAAAGCAACTCTAGCCATAGCTAAATACATACCAACTTCTGTACATTCGCCCTCAAAATTTGCTCTTAAACCATCAATAATTCTTTGGTCTGCTCCTTTTGCCACGCCAACAACATGCTCGTCAGCCCATTCAAGCCCACCTTCTGATGATTGCTCTTTAAATTTATCTTTACCCACTCCGCAGATTGGACATACATCTGGTGCACAATCTCCTTCATGAACATATCCACATACTGTACAAATAAATTTTTTCATAATTTTACCTCCATATATTTTATAATAAATTAGCAATAAAACCACTATTCTTTTAGGAAGCGTGGTTTTTGACAAATAATCATTATCACTTAATAAGTATACTCCCTAAAGTTATAATTTGTCAATACTAATTTTAAAAATTGATGAATTTTAAAATTTACTTAAAAATATTTGTATTTGCTACGTTGCTGTGAAGCTGGATAGAGTAAAATTGAAGATATTTCTTTGAAAATATTGTTGATTAATGGGTTAAAAATGGTATAATTAATATAATGATATTTTTTGAAGGGGGCTAATATGATTAATTTATTTACTAAAGTTAAATCTTTAATATCTAAAGATCAAGAAACTTACTATGATGAAACATTATATCACTCTAATGGCAATATAATGTATGAAGGCACGATTAAAGGTACAGAATATTACGGGTTTGGTAAACTATATAATGAAGATGGCACCATATCGTATGAAGGTGAATTTAAAGATGGCTTAAAACATGGGACAGGCACATGTTATTTTCAAGAAGAAACATACGTTGGCAACTTTAATTATAATAAGCAAACAGGTATAGGTACTTATACTTGGAAAGATGGCTCAGTTTATATAGGTTCTTTTGTGGATGGTATCAAAGAAGGCAAAGGTGAATTAACTTTGGCAGATGGTACTCGGTATGAGGGCACTTTTATTAAAGATCACTTAGAAGGGGTGGCAACGGCAACATACCCTAGTGGAGACATTTATATTGGTGAATTTCGAGATAGCATAGCTATAGGACGTGGAAAAATCACTTTTGCTAATGGTGATGTCTATGATGGTGATATTATAAAAAACTGTGTACCTTCTGGAAAAGGTACATTAACATATGCTGATGGTTCTACGTATCGTGGAGATTTTTTAAATGGTGCAGCCACAGGAAAAGGTATAAAAATATTCTCTAATGGGCATAAGTACATGGGTGATTTTAAAAATGGACTTATGCACGGCGAAGGATGCTATGAAGATGAGACGCATAACAGGTTTGAAGGTACTTTTGAAGATAATTATATGTTAAAGTCATATCATGGGATAGTTTTATACCCTGAAATTGGAAAATATGAAGGGCCTCTGCAAAATAGTTTGCCTAATGGAGATGGAATTTTTATATATGATGATGGCTCAATTTATAAAGGTCAATTTGTCAATGGAAAAATGACTGGGCAAGGACATAAGATTTTTGCTAATGGGCATAAGTATACGGGGTCATTTAGAAATGGAAAGATGGATGGCGAAGGCTTATATGATGATGGAGTAGCTTTATATAGAGGTGTTTTTGCAGAGGATTTTATGACCAAACGATTTTCATAGTAATATCCCCACTTTAATTCTATCTTAATGTGGGGATATTTTTATTTTTCCATATAAACTCCGGTATAACTTATTTTTTGCCTAATATAAAATCTAATTACGCATGCTACAAAGGCTAAACTTAATACTCCATATATAGGATATAAGACATCTACTAAATTTGTAAATCCTACAGATGATAAAGGAAGGGCAATTAATATACTAACAATTATACCATGTTCATATTTTAATCCAAATTTACTTTCAAATGTTTTAGTTAGCCCAAATATATTAGAAATCTGAGAAGAAAACATCTCTAACCATATCATAACTAACAAACAAATTTGAAGTATAGGAGCTATATTTTTAGCCACAGCTAAAATTGGAATGTCATAGGTTTTTGCATATGTAGGATTAACTATCATCAAAAATACTATGATTGTACTAATCACAGTTAATATGATAGTACCTATAATTACTCCGTGTAATATAACTTTATTGCTTTTTATCTCACTAGACAGAGGTACTATAATACCAACTATAGAGATTATGTTAAAACCTGCATACACTAAACTAGATATTATAAAATTATTTTTTGTGTATGGTAATGATACTATGTATGACAAACTCATATGCTCAGTGTTTTTTGTGCTATACCCTATAATTATAGCGAGCATCATAACTATCAAAATAGGAACAGTTATATTATTTACTTCAAATATACCTTGTGTTTTTCTTAATAAAAATAGTATACTAACCACTATCATAATACATATACCAAATATTTTAGGCACCCCAAAATATTGATGCACTACTGCACCGCTACCTGCTAATATTATTGATGTACTGCTGAGCAAAAATAACGTTAGTACTATATTAGTAAAAATCGCAATTGGCCTAGGGCATACTAAATTAATAAAGTCACTATACGATTTTATATCGTACTTTATACTTAAAAAGATAATCATCTTGCCAACAATTACATATAAAATAGCACTTATTAGTAATCCAAAAAAACTCCTATACCCATATACTGCAAAAAATTGCGTTAATTCTCGTCCAGAAGATAACCCAGCTCCCACTATGCTGCCTACAAATACTAGTCCAATTTGCAAAGACATTAACCAATTCTTCATTACTATCCCCCTACTATTATTGTTATTACAATAAATATATGCTAGTCCCTAAAAATTATGATAATTAATTCAACCATTTAATGTCAATTCATGTCATAAGTGCATATTATACTACTATGAATACGAAATATTATTCAGTCTTAATTTAATCATTCTTACTTTATATAGGAGGTTATTTAATATGGCATGTACTAATTGTAATAATAAATCAAGACAAATAACTTGCACAACAAATGAATATGGTATAACCATTTGTAGAACACCAGATGGAACTTTGGTTGATCCATTCTTAGGACACGAACTTTCTCCATACGGCCGTTGCCCAGGATATGGTGGGTATCCTTTCACAGCTGATTGTAGCTGTCCTTTACACCCATTCTCAGCACTTGGCCCATTTTATGGCGGAGAGCCTGTAGCACCAGCAGCAATGTTTGGACCTACAGCTCCTGTAGCACCTATTAACAACACACCTTGTGGCTGTGGTGGAAATGTAGCAGCACCTGTAGCACCTGTAGCACCTGTTAACAACACACCTTGTGGTTGCGGTGATACTGCTGTTCCAGAAATTCCTTTTGTTCCTGGAATTCCTGAAGTTACTCCAGGAATTGGACCAAATCCTTATTGGACTACTTGTACAACTTACAATGACATAACAACTTGTGTAACTAGAACTGTTATTGATGGTATCACATATGTTGTTAATGTTACTGTAGATCAAGAAGAAGTTTGGACTTGTGGTGGTCGTACTTGGTTTAGAGATCACTACTATGGAAGATGTAAGCACATTGCACCTGTAATGCCAATAGGTTTTAGAATGTAATACTTTTTAATATAATTAGAATACGTGTATTCTAATTATATTTTTCTTTAAGTTTCTTTTCTTTAAGTTTCTTTAAGGAGGTTTTATTATGTTAATTACAACCGTAAATAAAAATAAGTTCGAGTTTACTGTAAATATTACCAATAACTCTAATACAACCTTAATGGATTTAAAATTGCTTATGGACTATAAAAAAACTGAAACTTCTATGATTTATCCAACAGATATCTTTCAGGATATGATAGAAAAATTAACTATTCAACGTGAGCGTGGGCACTTATCTTACGAAAGCATTTGCACAGATGTTCCGATAGGAAACTTGCATCCCGATGAAAGTGCTACTATATTATTTAAATTAAAAAAGTCTTCACTAGATATGACTACAGATGCTTTAGAAAAGTTAATTACTTTTAAATTTGCACAAGATTAGATTACATATTAATACCATTTTTTAGCTTAACCCCTACAATGTTGCTAAATATGTGGTATAATATTTATAAATATACTATTAAAGGAGGTATTTTAGATGAACACACAAAAAATTCTACTACCTATTACAAATGCATTAGATACCGCAGCTTTATTATATGCACAAGATATTGCTATATCAAAAGATTCTCAGCTTGTAGTCTTATATATTACAAGTCCTTTAACATTTTCTAGTTGTTATGCATATCCTAGTATTTTATATTCAATTGCAAATCTAAATATGGATAGTATAGAAACTGCTCATAAAGCACTTACTAATAAAATTCATTCTATTCTTACAAAATGTAATCACGAGGTTGTCTGCTTAATTGGGCCACAGATAGATACTATATTAAATGTAATAGAAGAACAAAATATAGATCTTGTTGTATTGCCAGATGAACCGACTTTACTAAATAAATTTGCTAATAATAAAGATAAGTTGGCTAAAAAAACTAATGTGCCAATTATGACATATCAATCACAAAAACAAGCTTAATTATCTTCCTGCACAATATTTGTGTGGGATGTTATACTTTAGAAATAAATTAATGAGGATAAAATATATGAATAATGCTCTAAACATACTTTATTATAGTAAAATATCAGGGGACTTAACTGAACTAGTAGATATTAAAGAGTTGATGGCCCTGCAAATAATAAATGATAAATCTATACAAGATAGAGTAAACAAAGAAGAAGATGTGGCATTTCTACAAAAGATGGTTACTAAGTCAATCTTAAAAGGTAGAACCAAAGTTAATTTTAATAGAACTGCTGAAACAAGCAGTCAAATTTTAGCTCACAATAATTTTTGTACTGCTAAGTTTATTGACACACCTTTATCAATCAATATTAACTTTCAACAACATAATACTGCTAACTACTATTTTAAAGGATATAGAACGACTAAAATTTCCATACCTAATATTAGTATTACGCCGGCAACTTTATTTGAAATTAAAAAATTAACAAATATGTATCCGACAGAAAAATTTTCATTAGGATTTACTTTTTTAAAAAATTTACAAACTGTTGGATATTCTCTTAGCGTAGTACCTGCAACTACAGGGCAAAAAGGTCAGGCAAGCTGTATATTAAGTGTATTAACCCAAGATAACTATATAATTGATGATGCATCTAAATACTTCGATGTTACTAATTTAATAAAAAATATGAGTGTTTGATAGATCTCATATTCTGCAAAACGTATATTTTTTAGAAGATATACGTTCTATTTTTGCGATTTATGTCATAGTTTTTATACTATTGTATTTTTATAACAGTAATTTCTGAGCTATTTTCCCAAATTTTATAAATTCTTTATAATATAATTACCAATTTTTGCATATTTATAAAAAAATATTGACAAATCATAAGAAGTTGTACATAATTATATTACAAGTGAAAGTTAATAAGTACTCTTCAATGTATATTTTTTTCGATTGAGGTTAAAATAAAATAGTATTTATTATTTCATATTGTTATTTTTAAAACTTATTGAATTAATTCTAAGGAGGATATTAAATGGCAACACAATCTAATTTTTCACGTAGTAATATTGGTGCTCATAATCCAATTTTTACTCAAATTCGTACAACAATTGAAACAGCATTTTATGGAAATAATGTAACTAAAGTAACATCTTTAAAAGAAGCATATAAATTAGCAGCAGCTTCTCCTGGTACAGTTGTGACAGATATTCCTGTGCACCGTGCTAGCGAAATTGGTCTTGACGAAGGAAGCAAAATTCTTTTATTCAATGACGGAACAGTTTTTGGACGTACTGCAGCAGCACGTAGAATTTTAGGCGAGCCAGGAATTAACCAAGCTCAATATGCAACAATTGTACGTGAAGCAATTTATGGTACACGTTTCAAAAAACTTTATCATACAGAAGTTATTGTAGGTCTTGATGAAGGATTTAGCGTAAAAGCACACCTTTGTATTCCAGAACATGAAGAGAATGTTATGTATTCTTGGTTACTAAATTTCCAAGCTTTAAATGAAACTGTAGCTCAAATGTACAATGATTCAAAAGTTTTAGAAAATGAAGGAGATATATACATATTCTCCGATCCAACATGGTCTCACCCAGATTATCCAATGGGATTATCATTTGCAGACCCTAAAAATAACTGTGCATGTATCCTAGGTATGAGATATTTTGGAGAGCACAAAAAAGGTACTCTTACACTTGCTTGGGGTATCGCAAACCGTAACGGATTTGCTTCTTGTCACGGTGGTCAAAAACGTTATAACTTAGGAGCAGGAAAATCTTTCGTTGCTGGTGTATTTGGTTTATCAGGTAGTGGTAAATCTACTATTACACACGCAAGACACGGAGATAAATACGATATAACTGTTCTTCATGATGATGCTTTTGTTATCTCAACAGAAGACAGCTCATCTATTGCACTAGAGCCTTCATATTTTGATAAAACACAAGACTATCCTCTGACTTGTGATGATAATAAATATCTAGTTACTCTACAAAATAATGGTGCTACACTAGATGAAGATGGTAAAATCGTTCCTGTAACAGAAGATTTAAGAAATGGTAATGGACGTGCTGTAAAATCTGTTTTATGGTCACCAAATAGAGTAAATAAGTTCCATGAGCCTGTAAATGCTATTTTCTGGCTAATGAAAGACCCAACTCTTCCACCAGTTGTAAAATTAAGCGGAGCTGAGTTAGCGTCTGTAATGGGTGCTACACTTGCTACAAAACGTACAACTGCAGAAAGACTTGCACCAGGGGTTGACCCAAATGCTCTTGTAGTTGAACCATATGCAAATCCATTTAGAACGTATCCTCTTGCAGACGACTATACTAAGTTCAAAACTTTAGTTGCTGATAAGAATGTAGAGTGTTATATCTTAAACACTGGTGACTTTATGGGTAAAAAAGTAACTCCTGAAGTTACACTAGGTATTCTTGAAGCTATTGTTGAAGGAAAATCTACATTTGCTAAGTGGGGACCATTTAGTGATATAGAAATTATGGATATTGAAGGATATGTTCCTGATCTTAAAGATGCAGAGTATATTAATCAATTACAAAGCAGAATGGAAGACAGAGTTAAATTTGTTAAATCTCGTGATGAAGAAAAAGGCGGATTTGATAAACTTCCTGCTGATGCATTAGAGGCACTTGAAAAAGTGGTTGCACAATCTAAAAATGTATAGTATATTTAAAGGCGGATTATCATCCGTCTTTTTTTTATGATATTTTTGGAGGAGATTAAAATTTATGAATACTTTTGTTAGAGAGCCCATTAATTGCTATACTCACCTAGGCGGGGCAATTTTATTTATTCTAGGAACGATAGTGCTTTTTGTTGTAAGTCTCACCAATGATACGCTGAATATAACTAGTTGTATTTCTATATTAATTTTTGGATTAAGCCTAGTAGCATTATACACAACTAGTGGAATTTATCATATGTTATACGTTAAAGATGCTACTCTTATAATTCTTAGAAAACTAGACCATGCAATGATTTTTATATTAATAGCAGGTTCGTACACTCCGTTTTGCTTACTGAGCTTAACTGGGGCATGGAAATGGGGTTTTATTAGTGTGATTTGGATATTAGCGATAATAGGTATACTATTAAAGATATTTTGGATGAATATGCCTCGGATATTATCCACGGGAATGTATGTTGGCATGGGATGGTTAGCTGTTATTGCAATTAACCCTTTGTATAAGTCGTTGCAAATTGAAGCTTTTATGCTTCTCCTAATAGGCGGAATAATTTATACTATAGGTGGAGTTATTTACGCAATGAAGAAGCCTAATATTTCTAAAAATATAGGTTTTCATGAGTTGTTTCATATTTTTTGTTTATTGGGCAGTGGTTGTCACTATTATGCAGTATGTAAATATATAATATAAGGGGATGATATACTCATCCCCTTAATTAAAATTACTTACGTGTTACATTAGACGCTTGTGGTCCTCTGTTTCCTTCTGTAATCTCAAATTCAACTTCTTGTCCTTCTTCTAATGTCTTAAATCCTTCACTTTGGATAGCTGTGAAGTGAACGAATACATCATCTCCATCTTCTCTTTCAATAAATCCAAACCCTTTTTCTGCATTAAACCATTTTACTTTACCTGTCATTACACTAGGCCTCCTTTAATATTACTGCTAAAACACTGTTCACTTAAAACGTAATTCGGTCTTAGTTTGTAATAAACAGGCCTACATTTCGTTCTTAATTCCAATATTTTAACCTTACTTTCTTAGCATAGCATAAACTTACAAATTAATCAAGCCATATTTAATTTAATGTTATTACAAGCTTAGTTATGCCCCTGTTTTATATATTATTTTGTAGCAAAACTATACTTTCTTAATCGAATTTCGGTAATAATTGTGTATGGCAATATAATCGTCGCCTGTATTAATAAATTATATAATATAATACCTATGGTAATAGTGATACCATTCTCTATATATCTCATAGGAACAAATACTATTTGAGAGCCTATCAGAACTAAAAAAATACTTATCATTGCTGTATTACACATGTCAATTCCAATTTTAAATATGCCATTCTTATTACGTGATTGTAACCCTGCTACACTACTATTATTGCTAACTAATTTATAAAATATACGCTTTTTTAAGAAATTTTTATTTTTAATAATTATATGTCTATTTGTTGAAAGGTTGTATATTCTTCTAGAAATCTGATATAAAGATATTACTAACAAAACCACACTAGCACTTATAATATGTTGTTGTTGTGAGATTACAAATATTTTTAAAATAAAAACTATGTTAAAAATCATGATTACCTCAAATAAAATACTTATCCACATAAGCTTCACTCCTCATATCATATACTACGTCTAAAGTTAAATATTTTCAAGGTTATTTTTTCCATAGATTTGATATATTTCTTGCGTATAAGTATTATCATTATTATAAACTATTAAAGGTTTATCAACTTTAAGTTCTATATTACCTAATTTAACGCCTTCAATCAAAACCATTGTGGGTGATTTGTCTGTTTTAGGATATACCATCCTCATTCTTTTAGGTTCTATTTTATACTTTCGCATTAATTCCATGATATCAACTAACCTATGAGTTCTATGAATTAATGTTAATTTACCTTTTTCTTTTAATATAAAACTACTAGCTTTGATTACATCTTCTAAATTACACGCTATTTCATGTCGAGATATACTTCTGCTAAGATTATCATTTTTTAATCCTGATGCCACTTTCATATATGGAGGATTACAGGTAATTACATCAAAACTTTCTCTTTTAAAATTCTGCTCATATAACTTAATGTCTATACAGTTTACCTGTATAAAATCTTCTAATTTATTTAGTATAATAGACCGACTTGCCATATCTACCATATCTTTTTGGATATCTATGCCGAGGTATTTCCCCTTTTTATTTATTGCATACATGAGTATTGGAATTATACCAGTACCCGTTCCTATGTCCAAAATTGACATATCTTTTTTTGATACTTTAGCATAATGAGCTAATAATACCGCATCTATTCCAAAACAAAATACATCTGGATTTTGTATTAATTTATAGCCATCTCTTTGTAAATCATCTATTCTTTCTCTCATCTATAGCTCCATTATTGTTTTTTCTTTCCTTTATTAGATTTATATTTTTTCTTAGCACTCTTTTTATGTTTTACGTTATCTTTATTATGTGGCTTAGATTTTGTATCTTGATTAACTGACCCAGCTGCTTCATGTTTATTATCTGTAGCTTGTATTTCTTTCATACATCTATGGGTTCTATTAATAAGTTTTATATCATCACAAGAAAAAACAAAGGCTTCTTTGGTATCTTTATCTTTTTGTTTAACTGCAACTCGTACTTGTTCTCGTAATATATTAACAGATAAAACCTCTCCTTTACCTTCAGGAGTTAAAACTATTTCTGACACTTCTGGTAGTCTGTCTCGTATTTGTGTATAACTTTCATTTTCATACTGCAAACAACACATAAGCCTGCCACATATACCAGATATTTTTATCGGATTTAAAGATAAGTCTTGATCTTTTGCCATTTTTATAGACACCGTATGAAAATCATTTAAAAATGTATGACAACAAAGGCCTCTACCGCATATGCCTATTCCACCACATAATTTTGTTTCATCACGTACGCCGATTTGTCTAAGTTCTATGCGAGTTCTAAAAATGGATGCGAGTTCTTTTACCAATTCTCTGAAGTCTACCCTTTCGTCTGAAGTAAAATAGAATAACAGTTTTGAATTATCAAACGTATATTCTACATCAATTAGCTTCATGTTTAGATTATGATTTATAATTTTAGTCTTGCATATAAAAAAGGCTTCTTTTTCTCTAGATTTATTTTTATAATAAACTTCATCATCTTCTGCAGTAGCTTTTCTTATTACTGGTCGGACATGAGATATTTTTTCCTCTTCTCCTATCTCTTTATTTACAAAAACTACTTCTCCATATTCTATGCCACGTATAGTTTCAACTAATACATGGTCTCCTTGTGCATATTGTATGCCCTTAGGGTCGAAGTAATAAATTTTGCCAGCTTTTTTAAATCTAACACCTATTATTACTATCATTTTTTCTCTCCTTTAATTTTAATAATAAATTCTCTATAACCAATAACAGATAGACATTTTTATTAATATCTACTTTTGCGTTGTTAATCGTATTTATGTCTGAACTGATTTTACTGTATGAAATATTATTACAAGCACATATTATTTCATTTAAATAATCACTATAATATAAGTCAGTTGTTTGTATCCTTTTATATAAAAATATATCCCTATACCATAATAACCAGTAATCAAGCAAGGTGTTTAATTTGTCTTTATTCTCAACTAACTCATCAATTATTCCATATAATTTAGGTAAGCCTGCACTAGAGATATCGCTTAAATATTTTACACTCATTGCACGCAGTGGCAAAAAGTCTGGATTGTCTATTAGATTTTTTAATTTTCCTATACTTCCATTTGCAAATTTTATATAAATATCTTGATATGACATATCAAATAATAAATTTTTTGAAAATATAGTCACTTCCTCATATGTTAAGTTATTAAAATATACGGGTATACAGCGAGATTGTATTGTAGGAAGTAATTTATCAATAGAAGTTGTCATCAAAATTATTATAGCATATATGGGTGGTTCTTCAATAGTTTTTAAAATAGCATTTTGACTATCCGCTTGTAGCGTATCAGCGTCAGAAATTATATAAATTTTATATTTTCCAAAGTACGGTTTTATATTGATATTTTTTATTAATTTTTCCTTTATAGACTCTATTTTTATTATTTGTGTATCTTTATTTATTTCAATTAAGTCTGGGTTATTATTAGAATTTATCATAAAACAGGATTTACACTCTTCACACGGTGTATCAAAAGGATTTTGCTCACACAATAAGCTTTTTGCAACCATTCTAGCCATGGTATGCTTTCCTACTCCAGTTTGGCCGTAAAATATATAACTGTGAGAAATATTTTTTTTATCCAGAACTTTTTTAAAATATTTTTTGATTAATTCATGTCCTACAATATTCTCAAACATCTTTTCCCTTTCATGCATTAAAAAAGGACTTTATTAGTCCCTGTTAAGTTGCTATATCTAGTAGTAATCCTTTTATTTCGCCTACACGCTCTAATATATCTATCTGATTTTTTTCAGTTTTCATAAGCTCTTGTGCCAATTCATCAAGCTTATCATTAACTGTTCTAACTATACCATATACTCTATGCCTGCCACGTCTGTCTAATATATTTTCCCTAGAAAACTTATGACTTCTAGTCGTAATCTCATTCATAAATTCGCCTACCATTTGTCTATAAAGTTTCACATCCCTTACATCCATATGCTCGCTAAGTTTATTTCCTTGCTCAGTGATTTTTTCTATAAGAGCCGTAAGTTTATCTTGTAATTCTTCTTCTCCTATATTGCTAATTAAAGTAAATCTAAATCCTTTTTCTACGTTAGTTTCTTTGGTTTGCGGTAATTCTTTTAATGTAGGCATCTGTAGGTTTTTTATTTGCATATTATCCATGATATCCCCCTTTAACTACTAAAATATATAATTTTTTATTTTTTACTATACCCATTATTCTATTTTGGTTATTACATATAAGCGTAATTATTTTTTTGGTAATAATTTCACCTATACAAACTATAGGTATCCCTGGTGGATAAATAACTATATTCTTAGCACAAATGTACCCAATTGAATTATTAATATCAATAAGTATATGCTCTTTATATTTTATATCTCTAACAGACATATACGAATTTATAAAATTAGGTATTTTATCGCTATTAACAGTATATGCTTTTTTAGTAGATAACTTACTATCTATTTGCAATAAACTATTAAGAAGTTTTTGTAAATTTCTTTTATTATCGGCTACACTAGTCATAATTATAATATAAGATTCAAAACTCGCTTCCACTTCTATATTATAATCCTCTCGTAAGATTTGTGCAAGCCCATAACCTGTTAAGTAATTATTTGTCATTATAACTATTTTAGATATATCATAATTATAATAACTGAATAATGACAATTTTGTTAACTTGCCTAAATCTCTTCTTAAGTCGCACAATGGTTTTACATAATTTAAGTGTATTTTCCGTTTATTATTTTGTAAATATGCCCTTATATAATCCATAAGTCCCATCATTATATAAGATGGGCTGCTTGTCTGTACCATTTGTATACTATCTACTAAATTTCTATAAGCTATTTTAGTTGAGCAAATGTGAATTAATGCAGATTGAGATATCGTCGGCAAAGTTTTATGCATGCTATGTATCACAAGGTCTGCACCACAATGCACACTACTTTTAGGAAAGGCTGCACTTATATTAAAATGTGCCCCATGGGCTTCGTCTACTATTAAGATTTTATCTTTTAATACTTCTTTTATTTTTCTAATATTAGATACAATTCCCTCGTATGTTGGGCTTACTACAATTGCTCCACATACATCAGGATATTTTATCAAAATATTTTGTATCTCTTTTTCATCTACTTGTAAAAACATATTATTGCTATATTTTGGGGTGACATATATTGGAATAACATCAGCAAAAACCAATGCATTCCATACACTAGCATGACAATTTCTTGCTACGATAAGCTTATCTTTTGGCTTACATACTGTTAATATTGCAGACAGTATTCCGGCTGTTGAACCGTTTGTTAAAAATATACATT
>MDJN01000121.1 GCA_001995005.1 Candidatus Parepulonipiscium sp. PG-Nun2H_MBin03
TGAATGACAAATACAGGAAGTCGAAGTGACTCAGCAGTGAAAACAGGTTAGAGTTGTGAATATAGAGATACATGCTAAAGCTACAGATCACAGTGCAGCAGCTTCAACTTGTGTTTCACTTTCACCAGCCTGAAAATGACCAAAATCTGAAAAGACTGCATGAGTTTCAATGGAGCACAGCCGTGTGGTTGTCAGACCTCAGGCAGAGCTGGCAGATGCTGCGCTCTGATTGGCCCTTTTGCGTTCAAGGGCGGCACTTAGCGAAGACTCAGTTATTGCGTCTAGTACTTCTTCTTTTTTCTCATCTTGTAGTACACTAATAAACACTTTTGCCATCTTTAAATCAGTTGTCGTTTCTACCGCTGTTATACTAATCATTGTATTTTTTATGCGTTGGTCTTTTATCCCTTCACGTATAATTTCTGATATCTCACGTCTTATTTCTTCGTTTACTCTCATTATCCTTTGATTTGCCATTTTATCATTTGTTACTCTCAAAAAGAGTAACTCCCCTTTCTTATCTTTTAATTTCTTCCATTATAAACGCTTCTAATATGTCTCCTTCTTTTATATCATTAAAGTTTTCAACTGTTACACCGCATTCATATCCTGTAGCAACTTCTTTTGCATCGTCTTTAAAACGTTTTAAGGAGTCTATCTGACCTTCGTATATAACTATGCCATCTCTCACTACCCTTATCTTAGAATGTCTTACAATCTTACCATCTTTCACATAAGCTCCACCTATAGTTCCTATCCCTGATACTTTGAATATTTGCCTAATCTCCACATGGCCTATTACAACTTCTTTATATTCAGGATCTAGCATACCTTTCATAGCAGCTTCAATATCTTCTATAGCTTTATATATAATTCTATATAATCTAACGTCAACTTGTTGCTTTACTGCTATTGCACTAGTGGCAGCATCTGGTCTTACATTAAATCCTATTATTATAGCACCTGAAGCCGAAGCTAATATTACATCAGATTCTGTAATGGCACCCACTCCACCGTGTAAAATACGAATTCGTACTTCTTCAGTAGATAATTTTTCAAGGCTTGATTTTACTGCTTCCACAGAGCCTTGTACATCTGCTTTTACTATAATATTAAGTTCTTTTACTTGTCCTTCTTGAATTTGACTATATAAATCATCAAGCGATACTTTTTGAGGCGTATTAATTACCATGCGTTCTCTGTCTTGAGCTTTTACTTTTTCTGCTACTTGTCTTGCTTGTTTGTCATTATTAGCAATATAGAACATATCGCCACCTATCGGAACTTCAGATAATCCTAGTATTTCAACCGCAGTAGATGGGGTTGCCTTTTTGACTTGATTTCATTTATGGTCATTCATCGCACGTATTCTACCATACGTATCACCTACGACTATCGGGTCTCCAATCTTTAATGTTCCACGTTGTACTAAAACAGTCGCAACCGGGCCACGCCCTTTATCAAGCTCTGCTTCTATTACAGTTCCACGTGCTTTTCCTGTTGGATTAGCCTTAAAATCTGCAACTTCAGCTACTAGCAAAATCATTTCTAATAGATTATCTATCCCCTCATGCTTTAGAGCAGATACATGCACGCAGATAGTCTCTCCTCCCCATTCTTCAACCAATAATCCATATTCCGCAAGTTCTTGTTTTACTCTATCTGGATTTGCCCCTGGCTTATCAATTTTGTTAACAGCCACTATTATTTGAACATTAGCTGCTTTTGCATGGTTTATCGCTTCTATAGTTTGTGGCATAACTCCGTCATCTGCCGCAACTACCAATATAGCTATATCCGTTACTTGTGCACCTCTCATTCTCATAGCCGTAAAAGCTTCATGACCTGGTGTATCCAAAAATGTTATTTTCTTACCATTTAAAGTAACAGCTGATGCTCCTATATGTTGAGTTATTCCACCGGCCTCTCCTGTAGTTACATTAGTCGAGCGAATTGCATCTAATAGAGACGTCTTACCATGGTCAACATGCCCCATTACAACTACTACTGGTGGTCTTTCTACCATTTTAGTCTCATCTTCAACAAAATTACCAAATATCTCTTCTAGTAAGTCTCTTTCATCTTCTTGCTCCACAATAACATTAAATAATTCTCCAATTTTAGTAGCCATCTCATAATCAATTTCTTGATTCATTGTCATAAGCTTGCCTTGTTTCATCATTTCTTTAATAATTTCAGTTGCTGATACATCTATTTTATCTGCCAATAATTTAATTGTTGTTGTAGTTGGCACCTCAATTATTTTAATTTCCTCATTGTTATCCATACTATTATCTACCATATTCACTACCTTTTCTTGTTTTTTATTTTTTTTACTCTTTTTATTTTTTTTTGCTAAATTATTAAGTAAATTTGGCATAGGACTAGCAGGCTTAGCAGTTACTACTTGTTTTAATGTTTGTGCTTTTTCAGAAGTTTTTACTGAATAATCTATTTTTTTGCTCTTAACTATATTATTATTTTTATCCTCTAAATTATTCTCTTTTGTATGGTAATTTACAACTTTTTTATTATCTACTACTATCTGCCTATCTGGTAAGGTAAATATGCGAGTTATAACTTTGCTTTGTTCCTCATCTATACAACTCATATGATTTTTTACATTAATACCTTCTTGTTCTAGTTTTTCTATTATATCTTTACTTTTTACATTTAGTTTTTTGGCTAACTCATATATTCGTACTTTTGACATCAATTCACACTCCTTTTATGTCTGTTCTATTAAATTTAATATCTTTATAGCCAGATTTTTCTCCGTAACTCCTACTACAACTCGATATTCCTTTCCCATGCATTTACCTAAGTCTTCACTTGTACCCCATATTTTATACGGAATACCACGGTAACTACATTTATCTTTAAATAACTTTTTTGTATTATCTGATGCTTCATTAGATATAATAACTAAATACGTTTTGTTATCTATTACAGATTGTTTTACTGCATACTCTCCAGATATTAAATTACGACCTTTTTGACATATACTTAATAATTGATATATTTTATTCATTTTCCTTGTACTCACTTAATAATTTATCATATATTTCTTTTGATACTGCACTTTTAAATGACCTTTCTAATCCTCGGTTTTTTATAGCTAGTTTTAAGCAATTATAATCTTTGCAGATATATGCCCCTCTACCAGCTTGTTTACCCGAAAAATCAATAGAATACTCACCTTGTGTATTTTTAACCACTCTTATTAGTTCCTTTTTATCCTTCATATTTGTACAGCCTGTACACTTTCTAAGAGGCACTTTTCTCATAAATTACTCCATATACTCATCTAAATAATCGTCATATTCATTTATGTGAGGTTCGTTAGATTCAAGTTCGTTAGACTCAGGTTCGTTAGATTCAAGTTCATTAGACTCAAGTTCATTAGATTCAAGTTCATTAGATTCAAGTTCATTAGACTCAGATATCTTATATCCTACTTGTGTCATACTTTTAATATCTATTTTAAATCCTGTTAACCTAGCGGCAAGCCGTACATTTTGCCCACCTTTACCTATTGCAAGAGTCAATATATCATCCGGAACTATAACTAATGCATTTTTTTCAATTCCCCTTAAGGTTTCTTTTTCATTTATCACAACTTCTACTACTTTCGCAGGACTAAGAGCAGATTTAATAAATGTCACTGGGTCCTCGCTCCATTCAATAGCATCAATTTTTTCCCCATCAAGCTCACTTACCACATGATTTATCCTCGATCCGCGCTCTCCTACACAAGCACCTATTGGGTCCACTTGTGGATTATTTGAATATACTGCTATTTTAGTTCTAGACCCCGCTTCTCGTGCAATGCTTTTAATCTGCACTGTACCATCACTTATTTCAACTACTTCTTTTTCAAATAATCTCTTTACAAGCCCTTGATGAGTTCTTGATACTATTAATTGTGGCTCCCACTTTGGTTTTACACTTCTTTGTTCATTTGTGTTAAAATCTTTTACATCTATCAAATAAAAAGATTTCGTTTCACCATTTTCACTTTGGTCAAATTCTTCATTTGGTAAAGCTTCTGACATCGGTAGTGATGCTTCTGCATGTTGTAGTTTTACAATATATCCATTCTTATCACGGCGTAAAACTTGGCCTCTTACTATGTCGTCTAATTTAGTAATGTAATTATCGTATACCATCTGTCTTTCAGCTTCTTTTATTTTTTGTAAAACAACATTTTTAGCATTTTTAGCAGCAATTCTTCCAAAATTTTTAGGAGTAATTTCTACATCTATCATATCTCCTATATTAATTCTAGTGTTAATCTCTCGTGCAGCTTCTAATCCTATTTCAATTACATCGTTTTCTAGCTGTAACTCATCAACCACGGTTTTGGTTGAAAATACTTTTACTACGCCCGTTTTTTCGTTAATATCAACTTTTATTATTTGCTTACCCGTAGCTTGTGTTCCAAAATGTTTTTTACATGCAGCCTCAATAGATTGTGTAATAGCATCATATAGTTTTTCTTTATCTATTCCTTTTGATGCTACAATCTGGTCTATGGCTGTTATAAAATCTTTGTTCATTTTTCTTAATCAATCCTTTCTAAAATACTATAGCAAGTTGTATCTTAGCTACATCTTTTTTATCAATTTTTAAAATGTTTCCCTCAACTTCTAAGATAAGTATATCTTCTTGCTTTTCAACAAAAGTAGCTTGAAACTTTTTTGCTCCATCTACAGGTTTATACAGCCTAACATCCACTAAACTACCAGCATATTTTATAAAGTCTTTTTCTGTTTTTAGTACTCTATCAATTCCTGGAGAACTAACTTCTAATATATAAGCTGGCTTTATAGGGTCTTTTTCATCTAAAATTGGCTCTATAGCTCGACTTACTATTTTGCAATCTTCAATATTTATGCCACCTTCTTTATCAATATATATACGTAAAAAATAATTTCCTCCTTCTTTTAAAAATTCTACATCTACTAATTCAATACTCATATTATTTATGGTACCTTCTATAAGTGCAGTAACATCTTGAGTAGTTGTTTTTTTATCCATTTTTACCTTCTTTCATGGTAAAAGAGTGGGCGTTAACCCACTCTTTTAATCAATATTTATTCTATTAATCAAAATTATAACTCTTAACTTCCTAAAAATCAAGCATTTCTTTTAGTTCCGTGCAAAAAGCAAAAAAAAGCTCATCTTCTTTTACTTTTTTTACGATTGTTCCTTTCTTAAAAATAATGCCTTCATTTTTGCCACCAGCAATGCCAATGTCAGCTTCTCTAGCTTCTCCAGGACCATTTACAGCACACCCCATAACAGCAATCTTTATGTTGTGAGGTATAGTTTCAGCAAATGCTTCTACTTTGTTTGCAAGCCTCATTCATTCATATTGCAAACTCCCAGACTATAAAACCTTTAGATTTTAAAATTTCAGTTTGTGTTTCACTGTCAATCACTTTTAAGGTGTTCTAC